>CAUJKI010000470.1 GCA_963205015.1 Pseudomonadota bacterium | reverse complement strand
ATTTGGGCAAGTTCCACATCGCCCCCGCAATCCACGGCTCCAGCCGGGCCCCAACTCGTGCCGTCCCGAGGGAAAGGGATAAGTCTCATAATCGCACTTCTCATTAACACACTCAAGATCAGGAGAACCCACACCCGCCTGCGCGACGACGCCCGCAATCCCCCAGCTGCGCCAGATTGGGTCAACCGCAATGACCCGCCTCTGCCCTCGCAATGACGGCAGAAAGCCCCAAAGACCCACTACACGCGGCCCACCACGAGCCATGCGGCCAAACACGCCATGGGGACGCCGATGGCCTCGCACATCCGGCGGAGGCCGGGGGCTGAGCAGCGTTCCTTCAACCGCCAGTTCGCTGATGCCCTGGTCTGCTGGCGCCCTGCTTAGTCAAATCGTGAGTATGTTTAGCAGTTAACTGATGGTGATGCGGATATGCCATCGCTGTAGATTGGAGCTTGGCAGCGGCTTGCAATTGGGCCTGCTCCGCCTGAAGGACACGAGGTGTGAAGATCGTTCACCCTCCTCGCTACGAAGAGAGGCCAACATGGCACTGCGTATCAACGACGAAGCCCCCAACTTTACTGCGGACACCACGGCCGGACCGATCAGCTTTCACGATTGGATCGGCGATGGCTGGGCCGTGCTCTTCTCCCATCCCAAGGACTTCACGCCGGTCTGCACGACCGAGCTCGGCTACATGGCTGGCCTTGCCGGCGAGTTCGCCAAACGCAACACCAAGATCATCGGGATCTCGGTCGATCCCGTGGACAGCCACCAGCGCTGGAAGCAGGACATCAAGGACGTGACCGGCCATGCGGTAGAGTATCCGTTGATCGGAGACCCGGAACTGAAGGTCGCCAAGCTCTACGAGATGCTACCGGCGAGCGCAGGTAATTCCTCGGAAGGCCGCACGCCGGCGGACAACGCGACGGTGCGTTCGGTCTTCGTCGTCGGGCCGGACAAGAAGATCAAACTTTCCCTGACCTATCCAATGACGACGGGCCGGAATTTCGACGAGATCCTGCGGGTGATCGATAGCTTGCAGCTCACGGCCAAGCACAAGGTCGCGACGCCGGCACAGTGGAAGCCAGGCGAGGATGTGATCCTCACGCCTGCCGTTTCCGACGAGGAGGCGCAAAAGAAGTTCGGCGGCTTCACTCGGCCGAAGCCTTACATCCGGGTCGCGAAGCAACCCCGGGATTAGGCTGGGATTGGACAGCTTGTCGTAGGCCGAGCCGCCGGTACGCGGCGCGGCCTACGGTCGGTCCCGCTACATCGGGATCATGCCGGGTGCATTGGAAGGGCCGAATACGCCGGATCATGGCCTTCGGAGGTCGATGATCCGCGCGATAGCCGGCAACCTTTGGGCTATTCCTTCACCGCTCCGGTGAGCGAGGAGACGTAATAGTCGACGAAGAAGGAATAGAAGATCGCGACCGGCAGCGAGCCGAGCAGCGATCCGGCCATCAGCGCGCCCCATTGATAGACGTCACCCGTCACAAGCTCAGTCAGGATAGCAACCGGCACGGTCTTGTTCTCGCTGCTCTGGATGAAAGCGAGCGCATAGATGAACTCGTTCCAGGAGAGCGTGAACGAGAAGATGCCGGCGGAGATCAGGCCCGGCACGGCAAGCGGCAGGGTGATCTGGCGGAGAATCTGGAGGCGCGTTGCGCCGTCGATGAGAGCGCACTCCTCAAGCTCGAAGGGAATCGACTTGAAGTAGCCGATCAGCAGCCACGTGCAAAAGGGTACGAGGAAGGTTGGGTAGACGAGAATGAGCGCCATCGGGCTGTCGAACAGCCCGAGCTGCACGACCATCGTCGCGAGCGGGATGAACAGGATCGACGGCGGTACGAGGTAGGCGAGGTAGATCGCGAGGCCGACGTACTGGCTTCCCTTGAACCGCAGGCGCTGAATGGCGTAGGCGGCGAGCGCGCTCGAGAGAAGCGAAAGGAAGGTCGCGCCGAACGCAACCATCATGGTGGTCCAGAGCCAGCTCGGATACGAGGTCTTGAACAGCAGATGATAGATGTGATCGAGCGTCGGCGAGCTGATCCAGAGCGGGTTGAACTTATTGAAATCGTAGAGCTCGGCGTCTGGCTTGAAGGCCGTCACCGTCATCCAGTAGAACGGAAACAGCAGGATCAAAACAAAGCACGTGAGCGGCAGCCACAGGACGACCATGCGTCGCGCCTTGCTGTCCCACGCCATGGCCTCGTTTTCGGGTGCCGTGACCGGCTTGTTTTCCACGCTTGCCGCGGCGTCAGTCATTGGTCTCTCCCTGCTGCCACTTGCGCCGGGCGAGGGCGAAATAGCTGAACAGCGTCGCGAACACGAGGAACGGGATCATCGACACGGCGATCGCGGAGCCTTCCCCGAGCTGGCCGCCAGGAATGGCGCGTTGGAAGGCGAGCGTCGCGAGGAGGTGCGTCGAGTTCACAGGTCCGCCTCGGGTGATCGAATAGACGAGCTGGAAGTCGGTGAAGGTGAAGATGATGCTGAAGGTCATGACGATCGCGAGGATGGGCAGCAGCATCGGGAACGTGATGTACTTGAAGCGCTGCCAGGCCGTAGCACCGTCAAGCATCGCCGCCTCGTAGAGCGAGGGCGAAATGGTCTGCAGGCCCGCGAGCAGAGAAATCGCGACGAATGGAATACCGCGCCAGATATTGGCAGCGATCAACGACCAGCGTGCTGGCCACGCAGTGTTGATGAAATCGACGTTCGTCTCGCGTAGGCCCGACTTGATGAGAAGATGCGAGATGATCGAGAACTGCGGATCGTAGATCCACCAGAAGGCGATGGCCGTGAGCACCGTCGGCACGATCCAAGGCAGGAGAATGATCGCGCGCAGGAAGCTCTTGAAGGGGAGGTGATTGTTGAGCAGCAGCGCGAGCCACAGGCCGAGGCCGAACTTTCCGACCGTCGCGATCGCCGTGTAGAAGACGCTATAGAAGACCGCGCCCCAGAATATGGGATCCTGGAACAGGTAGGTGAAGTTCTCGATGCCGACCCAGATGCCAGCCCGGCCGATCGTCGTGTCCGTGAACGCGAGATAAATGCCGAGCGCCAGCGGATAGGTGAGGAAGGTCATCAGAAGGCCGATTGCCGGCAACAGGCAGACCACCACCAGGAACGGCTTCGAGTCGAGCAAGCGGCCGAGCCACGAGGGTTCGGCGCGGCGATGCACCCACGTGGAGAGCGAGGCGTCGGTCATGGTGCGGACAATCCTGTAGGGGCTCGGCGGCGCCCAGAAAGGGCGCCGCCGATGACAATCGCCTACCTAGCTGCGGAAGAAGCGGCGCGCGCGGCGCTCCGCTTCGGCAGCCGCGGCCTCGGGCGTCGACTGACCGGAGGCGACGGCGGCGCACATCTGCACCATAACGTAGTCCGCATTGGCCGCAGCCGACGCCTGGCTGATCGGGCCCTTGTAGCCGATCCAGAAGTTGTTCCGCATGGTGTTCTTGAACAGCGAGATCTTGGGGTCGCTGTCCCACACGGCGCTGGTCGAGTAGTTCTCAAGCGGCTGTGACCAGTAGCCGAGGTTCGCCTGCAGCCACGGATCGTACTGCTCCTTCTCGAGGAGGAATTGGAGCAGCGCCTTGGCGGCGTTCGGGAACTTGCTGTGCTTGAATACCATCGCGTTGAGCGTCAGGCCCGCCATCGGCGACTGGTCCATCTTGCCCTTCGGCAGGAGGCTGTGCTGGGTGTCGTCGGCAATCGGGCGGAGCTTCTCGTCGCGCTTCAGCGCGAAGTACATCGACACGCCGTTGGCGGTCAGCCACACTTCGTTCGCCGCATAGGCGCGGTTGTTGCTGATGTCGCCCCAGGCGATCGTGCCGGGCACGAACGTCTTGTACAACTCCTGGAGATACTTCAGGGCGTCGACGGTTTCCTTGCGGTTGATGGCAACCTTGTTGTCCTCGTCGACGAGGAAGCCGCCGTGCGACCAGATCAGCCAGTTGGCGAAGCCGTTGCCGTCGCCGACCGCGTTGCCGAGCGCGAAGCCCGGGGGCTTGCCGGCGGCGTGCAGCTTGCGGCAGAGATCGAGATACTTGTCGAGGTCATCCGGCGGCGCATCGTAGCCGGCAGCATTCACGGCAGACTTGCGCCAAACGAGCGGACCTCCCGAGGCGCCGAACGGCAGGCCGATCCAATTGTTGGTGCCGTGCTTCTTGCCGTACTTCTGAGCGAGCGCCAGCCAGCCGCCGTACTTCTTGCCGATGTATTCGGCGACGTCCGAGAGCTCGACGAGCTTGTCGGTGTAGATGTGCGGCGCTTCGTTGAAGCCCATGATGGTGTCGGGGCCGGCGCCGGTATTGGCGGTGACGGCCGTCTGCTGGGTGATGTCCTCCCAGCCGACGAAGTCGACCTTCACTTCAACGCCGGTCTCCTTGGTGAAGCGGGCGCAATTGGCGCGGAACACGTCCTCGTCGGGCTGAACGAAGCGGACGGGACGCAGCATGCGGAGCGTGGCGCCCTTCTCGATGTCCAGCTTAGGCGGGGTCGCGTCG
The DNA here is from genome assembly GCA_963205015.1 of Pseudomonadota bacterium. Lineage (GTDB taxonomy): Bacteria > Pseudomonadota > Alphaproteobacteria > Rhizobiales > Hyphomicrobiaceae. Next base: position 20,298 of record CAUJKI010000470.1, on the reverse strand, counting down.
GCAGTCTTGATGTTGGACTGTGCGAAGGCGAAGCCGCCTGAGGCGCCGAGCGCCGCGGCGCTTGCGCCGAGCTGCAGGGCTGTGCGTCGGGTGATTAGTGCCATAGTGCTTCCTTCCCTAGTGTTTGAGTCGGCGGATCAGGTTATTTTTATTGGCTTTTAGCTCGCAAGGCGTTGGCCGGAGCCGCTGGCGAAGAGATGCACGAGACTGAGGTCAGGCGAAACGCGGATCGTCTCGCCGGGACGAGCTGAAATCCGCTCGCGGAACGCGCAGGTCAGCGGCGTATCGCCGACACGGAGCATGACTTGCGTCTCCGAGCCCGTGGGCTCGACGATCTGGACAGTAGCAGGAATTCCATCGTCGCCGGCGAGCCGCATGTGCTCGGGCCGGATGCCGTAGTAGCCGGCGCCATTGCGCGCACTCGACGGCATCGGCAGAACAGCGCCGCCTTCGGCGACGAAGCCGCCTTCGCCTGTCGTGCCGGGGAGAATGTTCATCGCCGGCGAGCCGATGAAGCCTGCGACAAACAAGTTGGCGGGCCTGTCATAAAGCTCGAGCGGCGCGCCGGTCTGCTCGATATTGCCGCTGTTCATGACAACGATCTTGTCCGCCATCGTCATGGCTTCGATCTGGTCGTGCGTGACGTAGACGGTCGTGACCTTCAGGCGCTGATGCAGCTCCTTGATCTCCGAGCGCATCTGCACGCGCAGCTTGGCGTCGAGATTGGAGAGCGGCTCATCGAAGAGGAAGACCTGAGGGTTGCGCACGATGGCGCGGCCCATGGCGACGCGCTGGCGCTGGCCGCCCGAAAGCTGCCGGGGGAAGCGGTGGAGAAGCTGCTCGAGGCCGAGGATCTTCGCCGCTTTCTGGACCTCGCGGTCCATGATCTCGCGCGGTGCCTTGGCGAGCTTCATGGAGAAGGCCATGTTGTCGAACACGGTCATGTGCGGATAGAGCGCGTAGTTCTGGAACACCATAGCGATGTCCCGGTCCTTCGGCGGCACGGTATTAACTACGCGCCCGCCGATCGCGATGTCGCCGCCGGTGATGTTCTCAAGGCCTGCGAGCATCCGCAGAAGTGTCGATTTTCCGCAGCCCGAGGGGCCGACCAGCACGACAAACTCGCCGTCGGTAATATCGACACTCACCCCGTGCAGCACTTCGACCGAGCCGAACGCTTTCCGAACGTTGCGGATATCAACCGTCGCCATATTTCCTCCACAGGCGGAGCCGCTTTGCGGGCTCATTTTATTATTTGAAAACTGGTCGCTAGTGGATCGGTCGCATGGAGCCCACGGCGGCAGTAAGGGTGCTCTTAACAGGCTTCTCCGGCGAATGGAAGTAGTTCAGAGCGCAGATCAGCCTGCATTGGACTAACGACTGAGCATCCGACATCCATGAGCTGCCGCGCGGTAGATCAGTGAAACATACGGCCCGAGTCGATGACGACCGTCTGGCCGGTCATGGTTTCCGTGCGGCACATGGTGACGACCATGTCGGCGCAGTCGTCCTTGTCGGCAGGCTTCTTGAGCAGAGCACTCGCCGCCGATCGCTCGATCTGCTCCGCGCGGAGATTGGACGTCGCGCGCGTGCCGTCGAGAAGTCCCGGCGCGATGCAATTGACGAGCGTCTCCGGCGCCATGGCGACCGCCATGCAGCGCGTGAGATGAATGAGACCCGCCTTCGAGACCGCATACGCGATCGACGAACCGCTCGGGCCGAGTCCCGCGATGGAGGCGACGTTGACGATGCGCCCGCGGCCCTGGGCCTTCATGATCGGGGCCACCGCCTTCATGAGACGCATGGGGCCGGTGAGGTTCACGGCCATGATCTTGTCCCACACCTCCGGCGTGAGGCTGTCGAGGTCGGAGAATGGAATCGCGATGTTGTAGGCCGCGTCGTTGACGAGAATGTCGAGGCGGCCGAAGCGCGTCTTGACGTCGCCAACGAGACGATCGATGGCGCTGCCGTCGCTGATGTCACAAGCGAAGGCTGCTGCGTTGATCTGATAGCCCGATGCAAGCTCGCGCGCGACGCCCTCGGCCTGATCGCGGCTTTTCGCATACATGACCGCGATGTGCACGCCTTCGCGGGCGAGCGCGTGGCAGATGCGCTGCCCCAGCCCGCCGTTGCCGCCTGTCACCAACGCTACTGCACCCTTGAGATCCATGGCCCTTCACTCCCCGATCCGGCCTCGCGGGCTGTCCGCCGCGCCGTTTGCTGACACAGTGTGCGGCTTGGCCGGCGCCAGAGGCAAGGCACTGTTGAGGATGGTGGGCGTGCAGCCTGCTATGAGGGCGCCTTGGGTGAAGGCCTGCGTGTGGCAGCAGAAGGGAGCGAGACGGCATGAGCGCAAGCGCAAAGGACCTGATCGGTGCGTGGCGCCTGGAGAGCTGGTCGCTGGTCTATGACGACGGCCGTCCGGTGGAGTTTCCGCTCGGAGCGGATGCACGGGGGCTCATCATGTACACGGCCGACGGGCACGTCGCCGCCACGCTCATGAAAGAAGGGCGGACGACGGCGGCGCCGGACTCGGAAGCTGCGCGGGCGGCTGCCTATGTCGAGTCGTTCGCTTATGCGGGCCGCTACGAGGTCCGCGACGGGACGGTGTTCCATTCCATCGAGATCGCGACGAACCCGGCACTGATCGGGTTCACGAGCACGCGGCATATTCAGCTCGATGGCGAGCGGATGACGCTTTCAGGTCCCGATTTCGTGCCCGGAGCGTCACGCACGCAGCGTATTGTCTGGCGTCGCGCCTACTCCCTGTAGCCCGGGTTCTTCCGGTCGAGGAGCCTCAGCAGCGCCGGCCATTCGAGCAGACCATAAGGGCGCACGGCACCAGGTGCGTACATCGCGGTCGATTTCTCGACGACGGCCTGCGGGAGCACATTCAGCTCGGTGTTGCAGGCAAGCGCTGCAAGCTGCGCTTGGCACGAGCGCTCGAGCCCGTACATCCGGTTGAACGTCTCGGGGATGCTCGGGCCGACGGTCAGGAGGCCGTGATTGCGCAGGATCATGACGTCGTTCCGGCCGAGGTGAGCTGCGAGTTTTTCGCGCTCGGCGGGGTCGCGTTCGGGTCCGCTGAACTCATGGTAGGAGATGCGCGGGTAGAAGCGGTGTGAGGTTTGCGTGAGCGGAAGCAAGCCGCACTTGAGCGATGACACAGCCATGCCGGCGATCGTATGCGTGTGCATGATCGCCATGACGTCGGGGCGCGCGCGATAGATGGCGCTATGAATCACGAAGGCGGCCATGTGCAGGCCGTAGCCGTGATTGGCTTCCTGCTTGACGAGAACGTTGCCATCGAGATCGACGCGCATGAACGAGGAAGCGGTCATTTCCTCGAAGAGCAGACCGTGGAGATTGAGCAGGAAGTGGTTCGGGTTGTCCGGCGCGCGCAGTGATGTGAGTATAGATCATGTCCGACATGCCGTAGTGGTCGGCAAGGCGGAAGCAGGCGGCGAGGTTCACGCGCGCCTCCCATTCGGCCTCCGAGACCGACGATCGAACGGATGGGAACTTCAGGCTGTGCTGGCTGCTCATCACGCCGCTCCGATGGCTTCGATTGGAGGCCGAGAGTTGGGTGCCGTAGAGGGCATCCTAGTTCACGAAGTCGACGGCGCCTACACGCACCCCGCTGCATTCGCAGTTCGGCATATTGCACCGCCAAAAGAGCGTCGAGAGGCGCCGTTGGCCGAAAATTCGGCAGGGGAAGTCTGGTCGCGGCCCACCCGCGGCGCTAGTTTCGAAATATCGGCGGCTTCCGTAGGCGGTCGATCATTTGCTCAAGGGAGGAATAATAATGAAAAGTACTTCACTCGTGTCCGCAGCGGTGGCTGCGGCAGTGTCGACGGCATTGGCACTCGCCAGTCCGGTACTTGCTCAGCAGCCCCGCGTCCTGAAGGTTCAAACGGCAGTGCCGCCGGCGTCCACCACGCAGGATGCGCTGAAGTTCCTCGCCGAACGCGTCGACAAGATCACGGGCGGTCAGCTCAAGATCGATGCACTGGCGGGAGGCGCCGTGGTGCCGCCGTTCGAGATTCTGGATGGCGCCGCCAAGAAGGTGCTCGATGGCGCCTACGGCATTTCCTACTGGTGGTATGGCAAGAGCCCGACCGCGACACTGTTCTCCAATACGCCGGCGGGCATCTTCGGCATGGATGCCATCGATTTCATCGGATGGGTCTACGAGGGTGGCGGCCTCGAGCTTTGGAACGAGTTCTATCAGAAGGAGCTGAAGCTCAATCTCGTCGCCTTCCCGAGCATCCCGCCGAGCCCGCAGGCACTCGGCTGGTTCAAGCGGCCCATCAAGGACCTTGCCGATTTCAGAGGCATGAAGTGCCGTCAGACGGGCATCGTCTCGCAGCTCTACGCGAAGATGGGCATGGCTGTCGTCAACATGCCGGGCGGTGAGATCCTGCCCGCCGCAGAGCGCGGAACGATCGACTGCGCGGAGTGGGTCGGCGGCGTCGAGGATCTGCGGCTCGGGCTGCATACGGTGTGGAAGTACCACTACACGCCGGGCATGCACGAGAGCGCGTCGGTCGCCGAGTTCGCCATCAACAAGGATGTCTGGGACAGCCTGCCGCCGCATCATCAGGAGGCGATCAAGTCGGCGAACTCAGAGACGTTCCTGCGCTGGTGGGCCAAGTTCCAGAAGCAGAACGCGGACGCGATCGACGAGTTCACGACGAAGCATGGCGTGCACCTGCTGACGGCGCCCGCCGAGATCAATCAGGCCTTCCTGAAGACGTGGGACGAGTTCGCGGCGGCCGAGGCAGCCAAGAACCCGTTCTTCAAGAAAGTCTACGAGTCGCAGCGGGCCTATGCCGCGAAGGTCGTCCCGGCCAAGCGGTTCATGTTCCCGCCCTACAACGTGCAGGCGGATCACTATTTCCCGCCGAAGAAACAGTGACGGAGAAGTATACGAAAAAGGGCGGCGCGGGCCGCCCTTTTTTGTCGCTGTACGCCGCACGCCTATCGCACGAGGTGCGGCAGCCAGAGTGCGATCGCCGGGAACATGAGCATCAGGATCAGCACCAGCACCTGAATGCCCATGTAGTCCATCATGCCCCTGTAGATCGTGAACAGGCTCCATTGCGGCACGACGTTGCGCAGGTAGTAGGCCGACATTGCCACCGGCGGGCTCAGATACGCCGTCTGCATGTTCACTGCGGTCAGCGCGCCGAACCAGAGCAGAAGATCGAGCTTGTTCAGGCCGAGCTGGAGTTTCTCCACCACCGGCAGGACGATCGGCAGGAACACGAGGATGATCACCGGCCACTCGAACGGCCATCCCAGCAGGAAGAAGATGAGCATGATCAGTCCGAGCTTCCACCAGTCCGCGAGAGGAATGGCGAGGAGCGAGTCGGTGATCAGGTTCGCGGTGCCAAGCTTCGTGAAGACCGCGCCGAAGACGGTGGACGCAACCGCCAGGAATAGGACCATGGCCGAAGTGATCATCGTGCCGCGTGCCGCATTGGTCGCGGACTTCAAGTCCAGACGGCCGTAGACCAGCGCCAGCAAGGCTGCACCAAAGGCGCCACAGGACGCCGCCTCGGTCGGCGTTGCGAGGCCGCCGATGATGGTGCCGAGCGTGAAACCAATGAGCGCGCTGAGCGGGGCGATGCCGAGCACGACGGCGCGGAAGTAGGCGTTCCGGGTGTAGGGAAGCGCCGTCAGCAAGGCCGGCACCAGTGCAATCGTCGAGATATCCAGCCCTCCGACAGGGAACGCGAGGCGTGGAATTCCCGTGAGGCGGAGGGCGCCGTCGACAACCAGGTAGGCCATCGCGACCAGGCAGGCAAGGCCTAGGTACACGACAGGTGCGGCGATCTCTTCCGTCGTCATTTCCCGATATGCGGTCGCCTGCTCCTCGTCGGTCATCGGTGGACCGAGCTTCGGATTGAGGAAGCTGCGGATCAGCGCATAGACGATATAGCAACCGGCCAGCAGGAAGCCCGGCATGAACGCCGCCGAGTAGAGCAGGTTGACGGGAATGCCCATGGTTGGACCCATCACCACCAGCATGACGCTCGGTGGGATGAGAATGCCGAGCGTGCCGCCCGCTGCAATGGCACCGGCAGAAAGACGTGCGTCATAGCCCGCCTTGATCATCATCGGGCCGGCCATGATCCCGAGCACCGTCACGGCAGCCCCGACGATGCCGGTTGCCATGGCGAAGATCGTCGCTGTCATGATGACGGCGAGGTAGAGCGATCCGCGCAGCGTGGCAAGTAGGCTGCGCAGCGCGCCGAAGAGGCGTTCCATGAGGCCCGCCTGCTCGGTCATGTAGCCCATGAAGATGAAGAGCGGCACGGCGGGAAAGATCTCGTCTTTCATCGTGCCCCAGATCTGGAGATAGGCCAGATTGAATGTCTGTTCCCACCCGAGGCCGATCCCGCCGAAAATGAGTGCGAGAAAAAGCAACGTGAAGGATATCGGGAAGCCGATGAAGATGACGGCGACCATCCCGAACAGCATGACGAAACCGAGGGCTTCCGCGAGTGTCATGACGCTCAAACCTCGATCTTCTCGTGTTTCGTCAGGAATTCGCCGGTGCGCCAGGCCCAGAGGCTCTTCATGAGCTCCGAGATACCCTGCATGAAGAGCAGGAGCGCACTCAGCGGAATGACGCCACGTAGCGGCCAGAGCACCGGCGTCCATGCACCCGAGCTGCCGCGTTCGTTGATCGAGATCGAATACAGGAAGTCGTCGATCGAGATGTAGAAGAGTACTGCCATGGTCGGCAGGAAGAAGAGCACGAAGGCCAGGCTGTCGATCATGCCCTTGGTTCGGTCCGAGAAACCCTCCCAAAGGAGGTCCGTGCGGACGTGAGCGCCCTTGAGGAGAGCGAAGGCACTGCCAAGCATGAAGAGGGCCGCATACGACATGGTCGTGATGTCGAGCGCCCAGATGGTCGGATCGCGCAGAACGTAGCGCGCGAAGACCTCGATCACATTGGCGAGCACCAACGGAATGATCAGGAGCAGGAAGAGGTAGCTCGAGAGCTCCGTGATCGTGTCGATCGTGCGGATAACGGCCAGATAGCCCCAGGAGGGCGCCGGCCGCGATGGCGGCGTTGTGTGGGTCATGTGCAGACGGTCCCCTCCGCGGGTGAGCGATCCCCCGAGGCAGCCTGCGTTGGATCACCCCCAACGCGTGGAGGTGCGCCATTGCTCAAGCGTGACGGACTGCCCGACTGATTTTGTTTTCTGACATATTAGTTTAGTAGCGCTTCCGACGCCAGCACTACGAAAGCCGCCTCGAGCTGTTCGTCGCCACATCTGTAGGGCACCCGGCGGCCTTTTGCTCCTATCGCGCAGTTGGCAGCCACCGCCGCGGAGTCTCGCGGGCGTCGTCGTAAGCGGCTTCGAAGACGGGTGACGCCAGAATGGCCTGGACGCGTAGGATGCCCGAGCCGGTATTGCTGAAGCCGTGCTTGCGGCCGGCAGGGATGATGGCCGACTGGCCGGCTGTGAGCTGCCGGCGCTCGTCTTCGACCCAGACCACGGCCTCGCCTTCGAGAACGGTCAGGATCTCCTCGACGGCGTGCAGATGCGCCGGTGCGCCGAGGCCCGGATCACACCACTGCTCGAAGACGGCGAGCTGCGACGTGCCGGTGAGCGCCGACGCGATCATGCGCGTGAGGACGCCCGGCCGCCACTCGTCCTTCGGTTGGCTCGCATGGTCGATTGTCGTCATCGGCATGGAACGGCTCCATGGATAGCGCGTGCCCCGGCAGTTGTGACTGCCGACGCCGCCGGCTGGAGAACGCGATGGCGCGTTCCCGTTGACAAGGTCACATCAGCGGCGAAGTTTGGCAACTGGCGGCATTCCGCCGAAGAGCGTGCCTGCAACGACCGGAGAGCGCCTCGCGCTCGGATGACACGGCCGTATTGAAGTGGAGGAATGCACATGCGCGTCGTGGCGCTCGAGGAGCACTTCACGGTCCCCAAACTTGTCAGCCGGATCGACCCGGGCGCGATCGCACGCCGGGGCTTCCGGCCGCGCCGGGCGCCTGCGAACGGCCCGAACCCCCTTGAGCTTGCCCCCGAGATCGGCGAGCGGCGACTACAGTCCATGGACGAGGCGGGCATCAGCGTGCAGGTGCTGTCGAACACAGGGCCGGGGCCGGATCTCGTGCCGGGAAGCGAGGGCGTCGCCATTGCGCACGAGATGAACGACCATCTCGCGGCGGCGATCTCCCGCTATCCGCACCGCTTCGCGGGCTTTGCCGTGCTGCCGATGCAGAGTCCGGAGGCAGCACCTGCAGAGCTTGTGCGCGCCGTCAGGGAGCTCGGCTTCGTCGGTGCCCTCATCAACGGCACGACCGAAGGCCGCTTTCTGGACGATCCGAGCTACGACGGACTGCTGGCAGCGGCGGTCGATCTCGACGTGCCGATCTATATCCACCCGCACCTCGCGCCTGACGCGGTGCGGCAGGCCTACTACGCCGGTCTCGAGCCCGGCGCGAGCCGGGTTCTGGAGGCTGCCGGATGGGGCTGGCACTCTGAGACGGCGATCCACATTCTTCGCCTCGTGCTGGCCGGTACGCTTGACCGGCATCCACGGCTGCGGATCATCATCGGCCACATGGGCGAGATGCTGCCGGTCATGCTGGCCCGAGCCGATGAGGTGTTTGCGCTCGACATCGGGCATCTGCAAAGGCCGATCAGCCGTGCGATCCTCGATCAGGTCTGGCTGACGACCAGCGGCATATTCACGGAGCCCCCGTTCCTCGCCGCGTTGCTCACGTTCGGCATTGATCGCATCATGTTCTCGGTCGACTATCCCTACGCATCCAATGCGAAGGGGCGTGCGTTCCTCGATCGTCTTTCGCTTGCGCCTGTCGACATGGCCAAGCTGACGCACGGCAATGCCGACGCCTTGTTGAAGTTGACGCCGGCTTGAGGAGCACAATGCGCATGAGCGATCACGAGATCACAGACAGCCCGGTGCGGGACAATCCCGAGCGGCAACGCTTAGACTTGGACACCAGCGCAGGCCTCGCGGTCGCGGAGAATCGCCGTGATGGCGTTACGCTCGACATCTTCCATACGGAGCTACCGCCGGCGCTCCGCGGGCAAGGCATGGGCGACAGGCTCGTTCGGGGCGTGCTCGACGAGGTGCGGCGGCGCAACCTCAAGGTCGTGCCGCGCTGCTGGTTCGTGCGGGGGTTCGTCGAAAGCCATGCCGAGTATCGCGACTTGATTGCCTGATGCGGCGCGCGCGAGGTGGACTATTGGCCGGAGACGTACATCTGCAGGGCGAGGAACAGGATCAGGGCATGTGACCCGGCGAAAATCAGCATGGGTCCGATCATCTCACGCATGACAACTCTCCTGGCAGATCGAGGCGCTACCCGAGAGGATTTCCCGGCGCTCTGACTGCAGAGACGCAGCGACGTGCGGAAAGGTTCACGAGGGATAGCGAAATTCACCCCGAATGATCGGGGGGTGGCGGCAGGATCGGCCGACCGGCGTCCCGCGTGACCGAAATATAGGCGCCGCTTTCGTCTTTGAGTGATACACCCGTGAGGCGTCGGGAGAACGCCTCGCCCATCAGCCATACCGCCTTGAAGGCGGCCTCGTCCGCGCTCATGCCGGCGCCGTGAATATTGGAGAGGCAGTTGCGTTCACCGTCCGTCCGACCGGGCTCGGGCGAAAAAGTCAGATAGAGGCCGAGGCTGTCGGGGGAGGAGAGGCCGGGCCTTTCGCCGATCATCACGAGGACGAGCCGGGCCCCGAGCAACGCGCCGATCTCATCGCCGATGGCGACACGCCCCTGCGTCACAATGGTGACGGGCCCGAGCGACCAGCCGTTTCTCCGGATGTAGGGAAGCAGCGCCGCGGTCACCGGCAGTGCGTGTGTGTGCGCCGCGCGCGCCGAGAGGCCATCGGCGATCACCAGGGCGAGATCGACGCCGCCTGTCGCCCGCTGCGCCGCGACGGCGTTGCGGCCGGCTGCATCGAGGCGGCGGCCAAGATCGGGCCGGAGGAGGTACGAATGCCGTGAGACGGCGCTGCTGGAGACGGTCAGGTGCGCAAGGCCGAGATCATCGAGCCCCGTCGCGAGCACCGCCGGATCGAGCGGAGCGTGCACGGCATCGCGCGCCTGCGCGTGCGCCAGCGCGAACTTCATGGCCTCGCTGGTCGGCAGGCCGGAGCCGGTACGGCCGAGCGCAATGCGCGCCGGCGTCAGCTCGCTCAAACGGCGCCAGGCCTCGTCGGGGATCATCGTGCCATCTCCGTCAGGGGCCCGAGAAGCTGGAGCGCCTGCCCCGGCGCGATGAGACGGCCGCCTGTACCCGTGATGCCCTGCGCTGCGAGCCAGGCTTCGAACTCGGGCGCGCGCTTGAGACCGAGGACGTCGCGGATGTAGAGCTGATCGTGGAATGACGTCGATTGATAGTTGAGCATCACATCGTCTGCGCCGGGTATGCCCATGATGTAGTTGACGCCCGCGGCGCCGAGCAACGTCAGCAGCGTATCCATGTCGTCCTGATCGGCTTCGGCATGGTTCGTGTAACAGATGTCGCAGCCGAGCGGCACGCCCATGAGCTTGCCGCAGAAATGATCCTCGAGCCCGGCGCGTACGATCTGCTTGCCGTCGTAAAGGTACTCAGGTCCGATGAAGCCGACGACCGTGTTGACGAGCAACGGCTCGAAGGCCCGGCATACGGCGTAGGCGCGCGCCTCGAGCGTCTGCTGGTCCACATCATGATGGGCGCCGGCAGAGAGGGCCGAACCCTGCCCGGTCTCGAAGTACATGACGTTGTTGCCGACCGTGCCGCGCTTGAGCGAGCGTCCCGCGTCCAAGCCTTCCCGCAGGATGGCGAGATCGATGCCGAACGACTTGTTGGCGGCCTCTGTCCCGGCCACGGACTGAAAGACGAGGTCCACTGGCACGCCGCGATTGATGAGCTCCAAGGACGATGTCACGTGCGTGAGCACGCAGCCCTGCGTCGGGATCGCGAGCCGTGAGATCAGCTCGTCGAGCATCTTCAGCAGATCCGCGAGCACCTGCATGTTGTCCGAGACGGGGTTGATGCCGATTACGGCATCGCCGCAACCATAGGCGAGGCCGTCGGCGATGGAGGCGGCAATGCCGCGCGGATCGTCGGCCGGATGGTTCGGCTGCAACCTGACGGCCATCGTCCCGGGAAGGCCGATCGTATTGCGGAAACGCGTGACGACGCGGCATCGGCGTGCGACGGCGATCAGGTCCTGATTGCGCATGAGCTTGCTGACGGCGGCGGCCATCTCGGGCGTCACGCCCGGCGCGATGGCGGCGAGGCGTGCCGAGGTCGCCTCGTCGGAGAGGAGCCAGTCCCGGAAGCTACCGACGGTCAGGCTCGCGACCGGCTCGAACGCGGGTGCATCGTGCGTGTCCATGATGAGGCGCGTGACCTCGTCCTCCTCGTAGGGCACGATCATTTCATGGAGGAACGTCGCCAGCGGCACATCGGCGAGCGCCATGCGGGCCGCGACGCTCTCTTCGGCACTTTCAGCGGCGAGGCCGGCGAGCTGGTCGCCGGACCGGATCGGCGTCGCCTTCGCCAGTAGCGTCCTCAGGTCCTCGAACACGTAGGCGCGCGTGCCGACCGCGTGGCGATAGCTCATGGATCACTACCCTGGCGCATGGGGTCCGCTCGACACCCCGGCTCGTTATCGGTCATTTATAGCGCGCGCTGGGCCGGATCACCGCCTTGTCCGCGTGCATAGAGCAAGAAATAGTGGCGGCTCGGGCGCCAAGCGGATCGGGAGCGCCCTCGCGGCTCGCGGCTCATGGCTCGGTAGGTGGGGCGTCCGCCGGATCAGCGTGGCCGCTGGCTCGCCTGCAAAGGCGCGCCGCGGAAGGTCGCGCCTTCGTGCTCCAGTAGCCAGCGCTTGCGATCGATGCCGCCGCCATAGCCGGTGAGCGTGCCGTCAGAGCCGATCACACGGTGGCACGGCACAACGACGCTGATCGGATTGGCTCCGTTCGCCGCGCCGACGGCGCGAACGGCAGTGGGGCACCCGAGTTGCGCCGCGAGCGCGCCATAGCTGAGTGTCGAGCCTGCCGGGATGCGAGTGAGGGCCGTCCACATGGCGCGCTGAAAGGGCGTGCCGCCGGTGCGCCATGCGATTTCCCCGAGCGCGCTCAGATCGCCGTCGAAATAGTGCCTGAGATGCGTCTTGACCGTGCGCGGTGCGGTGCCCGGCTCGGGCGCGAGCGACCTGTACTGGCGGCGCAGGAGCTGGAGCATACGCGCCTCATGATCGGTCCAGTCCAGCGCGCGCAGATACCCGTCCTCGTCGGTCACGATCAGGGCTTCCCCGATCGGCGTCGCCTGCCGGTCGATACGAAGATGATCAGGCGGTTTGCTGGTCATGAGCGTGACAGTCGGCTAGAGCTCGTTCTGGACGAAAACGCCGCCGCCGCATTCAAATGCTCTCGAATGCTCTGCAGCGATCTGCAGCTTCCCACTGAAGATCACCCATTCAGCGGCCAAATTGTCTTGCGTGCGCGCTTGTAGGGTAGCGAGCGATAGTTTCCGGGTGCGACGCCCGGCGTTTCCACGTAGATCACCTCACTGGCGATTGGACCAAAACTGGCGTGGAAGTGCTGCGAGGACTTCACGACGATCAGCTTGGTGTCAGCGAGATCGATGCCGAACTGCGTGAAAAGGTTCGTTCCGAAGCCCTGCGTACGGTACGCATTGAGCACGACCTTGACCCCATCGATCTGCACGACTGCCACGTCGCCGAGCGGCGCGATCGTGCCGCTCAGCCCGTCCTGCATCGCGCTCTTCTTGACGGCGAGAACCTCGGCGGTCACGTCCAAGGGCGGGCCCGAGAAGGAACTGACTTTGCCGCCGATCCGCAGCCGAAGCGTCGCGCCGACACCCGCCTGATGGCAGAAACTCACCGCGACCGGATCCCAGAGCGGTCCGAGGACCGTGTTCTCGACTTTGCGCGCGAGGAGGCGCGCGAGAATGAAGGTCGAATCGCCGCCGGCGCCTGCTCCGGGATTGTCCGCGCTGTCGGCAAGCACGATCGACATCCGGTTGCTCGCGAGGCCGCGCGTGATGGCCTCGTCGACCTCGGGAAAGGGTGGCGCGAACTTCTCGCGGAGCGCGATGATCTCGTCGCCGATCTCCAGGCAGAGCCGCTCGGCCTTGGCTGCGTCGCCATCCGTGACGACGAGCAGGCGCGTGCCGAGGTCAGGACTGTCGCCCCACGGGAAGCCGTGCGCGATCGAGATGGAGAGCACGCCATCCTTGCCTTCGCGTGCCAGAAGACGGTCGACCAGCCCGCGTGCCGGCTCGCGCGACGTATGAATGAGCGAGATGAAGCCGAGGTCGCGCAGGCGCATCACGGGCTTCGTCCTGCCGGCTATCGCGTCCTCGGAGAGGCGAACCAGATCACGCGCGCGATCGTAGATGTCCGTGTGCGGGTATTCCTTGAAGAGCACCATCAGATCGACCGCGCCGATCTTCTGCGCCGAGAGATGACAATGTGGATCGAGCTCGGCGCCAAGAAATACCTTGGCTCCGATCATCGCCCGCACGCGGGTCAGGAGATCGCCTTCGGCATCCTCATAGCCCTCCGCGATCATGGCGCCATGGATCTGGAGAAGGACGGCGTCCACCGGCATTGCGGCCTTCAGGTCGGCGAGAAGCTGGTCCCTGAGCTGCTCGTAGGCGCCGCGGACCGTAATGCCTGACGGGCCGGCAAAGGCAATCTTGCCCTCGATGAGCGTCCAGCCGCTCTCGGCGGCGCGCTCACGAAGCGCCCGGCAGAGTTGACCGAAGGCAGGCAGTTTCTCGGTCGAAGTCTTGGATGCGTCGTAGCCTGGGCCCTGGAAGTCAGCGAGGCCGGTTGGCATGGGTGCGAACGTGTTGGTTTCAGTGCCGAGCGTGGCCGTGAAGATGCGCATTCAGATGAAACCCCCTAGGTGATTGCGCAGAGGATGACAGAGACCGAGGGCATTTTCAAACGCGTGAATTTGAAGGGCTTACGTGCACTTTGCCTCACGCAGGGCGTGCGAAGCCGAGCAAGGTCGCAACGCAGAGAGAGGGCGCGATTGAGCTCGCGAGGCTCTCTCGGTAGCGCTGTTTGCCCAACACGGCCGCAGTACCGCCGTCAGCGTTTGGTCGAGAGGTCCTTCGAGCAAACTGCGTTGGGCCTCTGATCTTGTCCGCCGACGATGGCACGTAGATCGCTGGACCTATAGTGCGTCCCGAAATATGCAGGCCGGGCGCCGCTATTTCCTGGACGCCCGCCACTGTCCCCCAGTGCAGAACTGCCGACAATATTGTTGACATATTTGACGCCATCTCACTAGGCTGGGTCATCGTTGCTGTTCCTCGGGCGACCATGTCCGCTAAAATGCTGAAATTGAAAGGTAAAATATCGCCTCGTAGCGGCGGTGAGATGCGTCGCGGTAAGGCTGCCGTCACCCCGGAGGAAATTTTGGAGGCTCTCCGTCGGCGGATCGCCGGACATGAAATTCCACCAGGCGGTAAATTGAGAGAGCAGGACCTCGCTGCGGAATTCGGTGTCCCTCGAACGCGTATCCGCGATGTGCTCGGCACGCTGGAAAGCCGCGGTCTCATCGAGCGCATACCCAACCGCGGTGCTGTCGTGACGCGCCTCGACATCGAGCTGGTCTTCAAGCTTTACGATGTGCGCGAAGTTCTCGAGGGGTTGTGCGCGCGCCTGGCGACGGAGAACGTGCCGCCCGATAGCTGGCAGGATCTCGTCGACCACTACGACGAGCCGATGGCCAACTTCCTCAAGGCTGGGGATTTCGACTCGTATGTCGAGGGCTACAACCGGCTGCGCCAGCGCACCATCACTGCGGCTGGCAATCCGATTGCGGCTCAGATGCTCGACAGCATCTACGAGCGCACGAACTTCGTCATTCGCCGCATTATCATTCTGCCGGGGCGTGCCGAGACGGGCCTCGAGCAGCATCGCGCGGTTCTCGCTGCGATGCGACGTGGAGACGGCGTCGAGGCCGAGAGGTTGAAGCGCCTGAACATGAGAAGTGCAAAAGAGGCGCTGAACAAATTCCGTAACTACGTCCTTTGAAGCGTGGGGCGGACAACATGGAGGAAGCGCGCGTGGCGATGGAGCATGGTCCGCTCACGGGCATTCGGGTGCTGGAGATCGGCTCCACCGTAGCAGGCCCCTTCTGCGGTCGGATGCTCGCAGACTTCGGCGCAGAGGTAATCAAGGTCGAGCCGTCAGAGGGTGACCCCGTGCGCACCATGGGGAAGCAGCATGAGGGCCACTCACTCTATGCAGCCAGCATTTTCCGTAACAAGAAACTCATTTCGATCGACCTGCGACGCCCGGAAGGTCATGCGCTCGTACGCGAGCTTGCGGCGAAGTCCGATGTCGTGGTCGAGAACTTCAAGCCGGGCACGCTCGAAGGCTGGGGGCTTGGCTGGGAAGATCTGTCCCGTCTCAATCCGCTCCTGATCATGGTGCGCATTTCGGGCTACGGCCAGGACGGACCTTACGCCAATCGCCCCGGATATGGCGTCATTTGCGAAGCCGTAAGCGGCATGCGTTACCTGACAGGCGATCCGGACCGACCTCCATCGCGTGTGGCCGTGTCTCTGACCGACTACATTACCGGTCTGCACGCGGCATTTGGCGCCGTCATGGCCTTGATGGCACGAAATGTTACGGGACGCGGTCAGTTCATCGACGCCGCGCTCTACGAGTGCGCTTTCAATTTCATGGAACCGTGGGTCCCGGCATTCGAGAAGACGGGTCACATCGCCAACCGCACGGGCTCGCAGTTGCCGGGCAGCAATCCCAATAATCTCTATCCGACTGGCGACGACAGTTTCATTCTCATCACAGCGATGGCCGACAGCCTTTTCAGGCGTCTCGCAGGCGCCATGGAGAAGCCGGAGTTGGCCGACGATCCGCGCTTTGCCAAGGCCCTAGCCCGCAATCGTCATGCAGAGGCACTGGACGCGATCATAGCCGATTGGACCTCGCGCCATCCCCTTGCGGTACTCGAGCAGAAACTTGCAGCGGCCTCCGTGCCCGCGACCCGCATTTACACCATAGCGGACATCTTCGCAGATCCGCACTTCGCCGCGCGCAAATCCATTGTCGCTGCGCCCGATGAAGCCATGGGAAGCGTCGCCATGGCGGGCGTCGTGCCCCGCCTGTCGGCAACGCCCGGAGGCGTTCGCCATGCCGGACGGGCTATCGGTCAGGACACCGGGGCTGTTCTCGAGGACGTCCTCGGTTACGACGCCGCACGCATCTTGGATCTCGTTCGCTCCGGTGTCGTTGCAGGCGATGTCCGGAAGAGAGCGCCGGCATGACAACACGAGTGGAGAGCGATTTCTGAATGTCCGCCGATCGAAAGACTGAAGGCTCGCCGGAGACTCGCCGCGTCCGTCTGGAGCGGGAGTTCGCTGCACGCCAAGCCAAGGCGCTGGCCATGGGCGGGGCCGAGCGGATCGCGCGGCGCACGGCTGCAGGCGTCCTCAACGCGCGTTCGCGCATCGATGGCCTCCTCGATCCTGAAAGCTTCATCGAGTCGGGACTGTTCGGCGTATCGTCATCGCGTGCCGAGGATCGCGACCGCTCCGCGGCCGACGGCAAGATCACAGGCTTCGGACGCATTGAAGGGCGCGAGGTCGCTGTCGTCTCGAACGACTTCACCGTCATGGGGGCATCCTCATCATCGACGAACGGTCGCAAGATCGCGCACGCCAAGCGTGTCGCGACGCAGCGCGGACTGCCACTCATTTTTCTCGGCGAGTCCTCCGGTGCGCGCATGCCCGATCACATGGGCTCGCGCGGCATGGGCACGCTTCTCGGCAATGATCCGACGCAGTACGTGCGCATGCGCGAAACGCCGTGGGCCTCGGCGACGCTCGGCCTCTCCTTCGGTTCATCGAGCTGGTACGCTGTGCTCTCGGACTTCTGCGTCGTCCGCAAAGGCGCAGTGCTGGCTGTTTCGAGCTCGCTGCTCGCTTCGCTTGCGATCGGCGAGGCTGTCGATCCTCAGGACCTCGGCGGCTGGAAACTGCATGCCGAAGTGACCGGCTTCGCCGACATGGTTGTCGAGACCGACGAGGAGGCTCTGGCCGCGATCAGGAATTTTCTTTCCTATCTGCCATCTCACTGCAACGAGGCCCCGCCCGAGCTTGCTGTGCCCGAGGGCTCGGGCGCGGACATGGCCAACGTCATCGATCTGCTGCCCGAGAAACGCACCCAGGTCTATGACGTCCGCAAGATCATCCGCGCCATCGTCGACAAAGACAGCTTCTTCGAGCTCAAGCCACGCTTCGGCAAAGTCGGCGTGACCGGCCTCTCGCGTATCGGTGGCCGCACGGTCGGGATCATCGCGAACAATCCTCTGAGCAAAGGCGGAGCGCTCGATACGGATGCTTGCGAAAAGATCACGAGCTTCCTCGTGCTCTGCGACAGCTTCAACATTCCGGTCGTGCTGCTCGTGGATACCCCCGGCTTCGCCATCGGCACGGACGCCGAGCGCAAGCGCGCCCCAGGCAAGATCATGAACTTCATGCAGGCCTTGCAGATGTTCTCGATGCCGAAGATCTCCGTCGTCCTGCGCAAGAGCTACGGCCAAGCCTATCTCAATATGGGTGGCGGTCGGAATTCCGACGAGGTCGCGGCTTGGCCGACGGCGGAGGTCAGTTTCATGGACCCGACGTTCGCGGTGAAGGTCGTGCATGGGCTCTCGCCCGGTGATGCCGGATTCGACGAGGCCTTCGCCTCGATGAGCAAGGACAGCGAGGTCTGGGACATGGCTGGCGCCTATGCCGTCCAGTCCGTCATAGAGCCGCACACGACACGCGACTATCTCATTCGAATGCTGGAGGTGCACCGCTCACGTATGACGAATGGTGTAGGGCAGCATCTGCTGCGCGCGTGGCCCACGAGCTATTGAGGGAGGCCGGGAGACGTGGCGCGATCATATCACAAGGTCGTCGTGGCGAACCGAGGCGCCGTGGCAGCGCGCGTCCTGCGCGCCCTGAGCGAGATGGGCATTCGCTCGGTCGCGGTATACTCCGACGCCGACCGCCACGCTCCATGGCTCGAGTGGTCATCCGAGGCGCACCACATTGGTTCTGCCCCGGCGCGCGATAGCTATCTCAATCAGGACACGCTGATCGCCCTGTTGAAGCAGACGGGCGCCGATGGCGTGCATCCGGGATATGGCTTTCTTGCCGAGAACGCCGCCTTCGCGCGCCGTGTCACGGATACCGGTGCTGTATTCATCGGTCCTGCGGCGCGCTGGATCGAGGATATGGGGCATAAAACGCGCGCGCGTGCGCTGGCCAAGGAGTACGGCCTGCCCGTCGGTGTCGGAACTGACGTGCTCCCATCCGAACCCGCAGGGATTCTGGCGGCCGCGCGCAAAGTCGGCTTTCCGTTGATCGTGAAGCCGGCGGGTGGCGGCGGCGGTATCGGGATGCTCGTTGCGCGTAGCGAAACTGAGCTTCTGGCGGCCTTCGACAAGGCTGCGTCGCTTGCGCAACGCAGCTTCTCGAATTCGGATGTCTACCTTGAGCGGCTGGTGGATCGGCCGCGCCATGTCGAGCTGCAGATCGTTGCGGACAATTTCGGGACTTGCAGACATCTGTTCGAGCGCGACTGCTCGGTGCAGCGGCGCCACCAAAAAGTAATCGAGGAAGCACCTGGTCCGGGCATCATGCGCGAGGTGATTGGTGGGCTCGCCGATGACATCGCGGGTAAGCTCGGCTCCGCAGGCTATAACAATATCGGCACTGTCGAGATGCTTATGGATGCCGATGGCAGCTTCTCGTTCCTCGAAATGAACACGCGCCTCCAAGTGGAGCATGGCATCACCGAGGAAGTGACCGGCGTCGATATCGTGAAGACACAGGTTCGGCTCGCGGCAGACGAGAAGCTGGCCGAGGTCCTGCCGCAGGATACGAAGATTGATGGTCATGCGATCGAGGCGCGCGTGTACGCCGAAGATCCGCGCCGCTTCTTCCCTTCGCCCGGCAAGCTCGAAGTCTTTCGCCCGCCCGTTGCCGCGGGAGTACGCGTAGAGACGGGCTATTGCGAGGGCCTCGATGTCACGCCGCACTACGATCCGCTGCTCGCGAAGGTCATCGTGCAGCGGGGGACGCGCGAGAAGGCGATTGACGACCTCATCGAGGCACTCGGGGCTTTCGAGGTACGGGGCGTCAAGAGCAATATTCCTGCGCTCGTCACGATCCTCGGCTCGGACCAGTTCCGTGCTGGCGCCGTGCACACGGGCCTGATCGGCGAGCTCATCAAATAGGCGGAGGACGACAGTCAATGGCGGAATGCGAGGCAAAATCCGAGGTGACCGGATCGGTCTGGAAGATCGTGACGGAGGTCGGGCAGCAGGTGGAGGCTGGCGACACCATCATGATCATCGAGTCCATGAAGATGGAGATCCCGGTAGTTGCCGAGGAGAGCGGGACGATCAAGGCCTTCCTCGTCAAGGAAGAGACGCCCGTTACCGAAGGGCAGGTCGTGGCGGTGCTCGAGAGCTAATGCGCGGGCGGCAGGAGAGAGTGACGTGAGCGAAGCCCAGAAAGAAGCGCCGACGGTTGTCTGGGCGCCCGAGATCGAGGAGCTGGAGTTCCGCAGGACCGAGGCACAGCGTCTCGGCGGCATCGAGGCTGTCCAGAAGCATCACGACCAGAACCGCCTCACGATCCGCGAGCGCATCGATGGTCTCGTCGATGCAAGATCCTTCCGGGAGGTGGGGGGCCTAACGGGACAGGGTCGCTACACCGACGGCAAGCTTACCGGCGTCACGCCAGCGCCCTATGTAATGGGACTTGCGAGCATCGACGGCCGTCCTGTTGCCGTCGGCGGCGAGGACTTCACCATTCGGGGGGGAACGAGTTGGTCGGGCGATCGCAAGAAGGGTGGACAAGGCGGCTTCATTGAAGACCTCGCCGCAAGCTATCTCATCCCCCTGGTCAATCTGATCGACGGCTCCGGCGGCAGCGTCACGTCCATCAACAGACGTGGTCATGCGGTTTTCCCCGGTGTGCATGGTTTCGAACGCTCGGTGGAACTCATGGGCAAAGTGCCCGTTGTCAGCGCCGTCCTCGGTACGGCGGCGGGCGGTCCCGCGGGGCGAGCGATCCTGTCGCATTGGTCGGTCATGGTGAAGGGCACTTCCCAGGTCTTCGCCGCCGGCCCCCCCGTCGTCGAACGCTCGCTGGGGCAGAAGATCCCGAAGGAGGAGCTTGGCGGCGCGGATATCGCGGTTGATCATGCCGGAACGATCGATAAT
>CAUJKI010000469.1 GCA_963205015.1 Pseudomonadota bacterium | reverse complement strand
TAGTCGTCCGCATTCTGCAGGACGCAAAGGCATCCGCTTTCTGCCGTTGGGAGAAGTGCAGTGCTCGAAGACGAAGCGCGACTGGAGCAGCTCAACATGCTGCGCGCAAATGCCACCCGTTTCGCGGACAGGAATTCTCCGCCTTGCCGGGCTCGCGCATTGCGTGGAGTCCCGCCAGGCTTCGACCGCCAGTTCTGGCAATCGATCGCCTCTCAGGGCTGGACGGGTCTGCTAGTGCCGGAGGTGTATGGCGGTCATGGTCTGGGATTCGCGGAGATGGCCGAGGTCGTGAGCTCTCTGAGTGTTCAGGTGGCGCCGGAGCCGGTTACGCCCGTCCTGGTTTTTGCTGGCCGCTTGCTGGAGGCGTGCGCCGAGAATGCAATCGCGCATTCCCTGCTGGGGGAGATGGCTCACGGACATAGCCTGCCGGCAGTCGCCTGGCAAGAAGATACGACCGGCGTCTCCGGCTTTGATGCCAACGGTCATCTTGCCACGCCCGCCACCAGTTGCCAGGTCGACTCCGGCCGATTGCGCCTATCGGGCTGCAAGCGGCACGTGCGACCGGGAGCAGCCGCTGACGGATACGTTGTGACCGCGCAATTGACGGAGAGGCTTGCGTTGGTCTGGGTGCCCTCTGCCAGTGTTGGGCTTACCTGTGAGAGTGAACTTCTCGCTGACGGGAGTTTCGCCGCCAAGCTTGTCTTTGCCCAGGTTGATCTCCCGTTCGGCAATGTGCTGGCTACCGACGAGGCCGCGCAATCGGCGCTCGCGGCCGCGTACGACGCCACGCTCGTGATCGCTGGTGTCGAGCTGCTGGCTCTGCTGCGTCAGATGCTGACCATGAGCCTGGATTACCTCCGCACGCGAACGCAGTTCGGCAAGGCAATCGGCAGCTTCCAGAGCTTGCAACATCGAGCGGTGGATCTGCTGATCCAGCAGGAGCTCTGCTCCGCGGTTATCGCACAGGCCATCGCAGCGACCGACGCTGGTTGCGACGCCAAGGAGCGGGCGCTACTTGCAGCGCGTGTCAAGGCGCGCTGTTCAGACGCTGCCCTATGCGCTGCGCGCGAAGCCGTGCAATTCCACGGCGCAATCGGCTTTACCGATGAATACGATCTCGGACTCTATCTGCAACGCGCGCTGGTTCTCGCCGCCTGGCTCGGAAACGGGAGTATTCAGCGCTGGCGCTTTTCGGCCCTTGGTGGACATTTACGTTCAACGGGGGCGCTTGAATGAGCATCGACTGGAATGCCATGGAAACGGAGGTATTCCGCACCACGGTGCGTCAGTTCTTCGAGACACATTATCCGCCGGAACTCCGATATCCGAAGCGACGGCTGCGCTGGGCGGAGATCCGCGACTGGACCCTGCAACTGGCGCGACAAGGATGGCTGGCGCCGAATTGGCCTGTGTGTTATGGCGGTATGGGCCTTTCCCCCGACAAGCTTATTGTCTTCATCGAAGAGCAGGAGCGGCATGGCGTCGGTCGTTTTCCGGACATGGGCGTCTTGATGGTTGGGCCGTTACTGATCCGACATGGCAGTCCGGCTCAACGGGAGCATTATCTTCCACGCATTCTGGCCTGCGGACACCTTTGGTGCCAAGGCTACTCGGAGCCCGATTCCGGGTCTGACCTCGCAAGTCTACGCACAGAAGCTGTTGTCGAGGGCGACGATTTCGTCGTCAGCGGTCGCAAGATCTGGACGACCCTGGCGCAGGACGCGACGCACATCTTCCTGCTGGTTCGTACCGACAAGCAGGCCAAGAGGCAAGAAGGAATCAGCTTTCTTCTCGCCGACATGAAAACTCCCGGCATCACGGTTCGGCCGATTCGCAATATCGCCGGGAATGAAGACTTCTGCGAAGTGCTTCTGGATCGTGTTCGCGTACCACAAACCAATCTTGTCGGACAAATCAACGATGGTTGGACTATCGCCAAGACGCTTCTCGGTTTCGAGCGCATTCATCTTGGCAGCCCGAAACAGAGCGAATACGCCATTGCGCGTGTACGTGAGGCCGGCGAATGGCTCGGCCTGTTCGAGGATCCGGTGTTCGTCGACCGCTACACTCGTCTCGCGCTGGACGTCGCCGACCTCGCCGCGCTTTACGCCCGCTTCGTCGACCAGCTCAAGCGCGGCGAGACGCTCGGACCGGACGTGTCGATGCTCAAGATCTTCGCTACTGAAACTTACTCCCGAATCGCCGACCTGCTGGTCGATTCGTTCGGATCGAGCGGCGCATATCAGGGCGACGTCGATCTGGGTTGCGGCCGCATCGATGTGCTCACCACCTATTACAACGCTCGTCCGGCGCCGATCTACGGCGGCAGCAACGAGGTCCAGCGGAACATCGTGGCCACTCAGGTGCTGCAATTGCCGAGATGACGAACCCGACACCGACGAAGCGACGTTTTCAAGGAGATCACGATGGATTTTGAGCTGTCTCAAGAACAACGGATGATTCACGAATATGGCAACCAGGTTGCCAAGCAGTTCGATAACAGCTACTGGCGGCGCTGTGCCGACAAGAACGAGGTCCCGATCGAACTCTACAAGCAGATCGCCGAGGACGGATACCTCGGCATCATGGTGCCCGCGGAATACGGCGGTGCCGGCTTGGGCATGACCGAGATGTTCCTGTTCATGGAAGGTCTGTCGAACAACGGCATTCCTCTGCTCAACCTGATCGTCGGCCCGACCATGACGATGGGGTTGCTCGCAAAGCACGCCAGCGAAGACATGAAGCGCCGCCTCCTGCCAGACGGTTGCTCGGGCGAGACGAAGTTCTGCTTCGCGATTACCGAGCCGAACGCGGGGTCGAACTCGATGGAAATCTCCACGCTGGCCAGGTCGAACGGCAAGGGTGGCTTCCGTCTTAACGGCCAGAAGACTTTCATTACGGACGCCGCGCGTGCCGATTACGTAACCGTCGTGGCGCGCACCACGCCGCGCGCCGAGGTCAAGAAGAAAAGCGATGGCTTCACCTTGTTCATGGTCGACATGAAGAAGAAAGGCATCAGCCGGACCTTGATCCCTATCGCGTTCCCTGTGCCGGAAACGCAGTGGCAGTTATTCTTCGATGACGTCGAACTGACCGAAGATGATGTGATCGGCGAGGTAGGAAAAGGCTTCAGCCTCCTGTTCGATTCGCTGAATCCGGAACGCATCATCATCTCTGGCATTTGCACCGGAATCGGTCGCTTCGTGTTGAACCGCGCAGTGGCCTACGCCAACGAGCGCAGACTGTTTAACAACACGCCGATTGGCGCCTACCAGGGCGTCCAGCATCCACTGGCGGTCGCTCGCAGCGAGATCGACCTCGCGTCCCTGATGGCACTGAAGGCAGCTTGGGCGTTCGACAACGGATTACCGGCCGGCGAGTTTTCGAACATCTGCAAGTACGCTTCGGCAGAGGCCGGCGTCAAGGCTGTCGACAGTGCCATTTCGGTCTTTGGCGGCAACGGCTTCACCAAGGAGTACGGCATCTACGACATGTACGGTCTAGTACGGTTGCTGCGCACAGCGCCGCTAAATCGCGAACTTGTGCTCAACTATATCGCCGAACATGTAATGGGCCTGCCGCG
>CAUJKI010000468.1 GCA_963205015.1 Pseudomonadota bacterium | reverse complement strand
ATGGAACAAGATCGAACACCGTATGTTCAGCCACATTGCGGAGAATTGGCGTGGCAAACCATTGACTAGCCATGAGGTCATTGTCAATCTGATTGCCAATACTACCACACGCAAAGGCTTGAAAATTGCGGCTGAGCTTGATCGTAATCGCTATCCCGCTGGTATTAAAGTCAGTAAGAAACAAATGCAGGAAGTTAATCTTCAACGGGCGGAATTTCACGGCGATTGGAATTATGCCATCCTGCCTCGTTAACTAAGTGTTCAGGTTATTAATGGACAAATACTTAGTACTACATCGCGTCGGTCGAGCGTGGTGGATACAAAGTGTTGCTTGTCAGACATCGCCGATCTCTTTTTTGAGACGAGTTGGTGATAGATCCTCAGTTACTTTCGAGCGTGGACATATCGATCATGAATCATCGCGCAGTGTATCCACCGTCGGGAGCGATAATCTGGCCGATCATGAAGCCAGCGCCCGGGCCGCAGAGCCAAAGCACGGCCGCGGCGATTTCGTCCGGCGTTCCCATGCGGCCGAGGGGGATGTCGTCGATGACAGCCTGCATCCTCTCCGGATGGTCTGCCATCGCCTTCGCGACCATCGGCGTATCGACAGTGCCGGGGCAGATTGCATTGATGCGGATGCCCTGGCGTGCGTATTCCAGCGCCGCGGCCTTGGTCAGCCCGATCACGCCATGTTTGGATGCCGTGTAGGCGCCAAGTCCGGCAATTCCGGCGAGGCCGCTCTGGGACGAACAGTTCACGATCACTCCGCCGCCTTGCGTTCGCATCTGGCGAATTTCATGCTTCATGCAGGCCCAGACGCCACGCAGGTTGATTGCGATGACCCGGTCGAAGTCCGCAGCCAGGGCATCGGCCGTTTCGACACTGGGGGCGTGCACGCCAGCGTTGTTGTAGGCGAAGTCGAGGCAGCCGAAGGTGGACACCGTCGAGTCAACCGCTGCCGCAACCGAGGCCTCGTCCGAGACATCGCAGCGCAAGCCCAGCGCCCGGTGTCCCGCTTGCGTCAGGCTGTCTGCCGCCGCCTTGGCCGATTTTTCGTGGTCACCGGCGATGGCCACGGCCGCTCCCGCTTCGGCGAACATCTTGGCGGTTGCAAAACCGATGCCACTGGCGGCGCCAGTCACGAAGGCGACCTTGTTCTGAAATGACGTGTTCATCGGTGTGCTCCGGGAGTCGGGTCCGAGTGGGACGGGATCCAGGCGAAAGTGTCGGGGTTGGGCCCGATCCGCCCGTTCTCGTCCTGATTCAACGCGTCGATGGCGGCGACGTCGGCGGGCGAGAGCTCAAAGTCGAATAGATCAAGATTCTCTTGCATCCGCTCACGGTGCATCGTCTTGGGAAAGACAATGTGGCCATGCTGGATGTGCCAGCGCAGAACGACCTGGGCAGAAGTTTTCCCAGTCCGAGCAGCGATCCCGCTGATGACTTCGTCTTCCAGCACCTTGCCTTGGCCAAGCGGGCTGAACGCTTCCACTGCGATGCCGTGGCGCGCCGACGCATCGCGAGCGGCTTGATTGTTAAAGCCGGGATGCACCTCGATCTGGTTGACGACCGGCACAATACCCGTCTCAGCGATGATTCAATCCAGATGGTTGGGCTGGAAACTCGATACGCCGACGCTGCGCAGCCGTCCGTCGTCGAGCAACTTGACCATCGCCTTCCATGTGGACACATAGTCGCCGTCGTACAAGGTCGGCAGCGGCCAGTGGATCAGGAAGAGGTCGAGATTTTCGAGACCAAGCTTTTGCATCGTCTCGTCAAATGAACGGCGCACGTCGTCGGGATGGTGATTGCCGTTGCCCAGCTTGCTGGTCACAAACAGTTGCTCGCGCGGGATGCCCGAGGCGGCGATACCCTGACCGACGCCGCGCTCGTTGCCGTACATCTGCGCCGTGTCGATATGGCGGTAGCCGAGTTCGAGCGCCAGGCCGACGATCTCCGCCGTCCTGGCTGTGTTCGCGGGCGAAGGGGTGCGGTCCGGCGGAACATGCAAGGTGCCGAACCCGAGCTGCGGGATCGACGCGCCATTGTTCAGGGTGAGATGGGGAACTGTTTTCGTTGCCATGGGGTTTATCTCCTCAATCGTCAATTGTGACCATGTACGAGTTCCGATTGAACTTCTCCGGATCTCCGCCCGCGCGCATCCCAGTATCCAAAGCATCGATTGCCGCGATCTCGTCAGGTGCAAGCGCGAAATCGAAGACATCGAAATTCTCAGCGATTCGGCCTGGCGTCACCGACTTCGGAATCGCAGAAAAGCCGTGGTCCAGATGCCAGCGGATAATGACCTGTGCCGCTGTCTTTCCATACTTGGACGCCAGCTTGCCGATGACCGGATTATCGAGCGGCCTGGTTGAAACGCCCGTATTCTGATTGCGGTCATACACGCCGCCGACTGGCGACCATGACTGTGTGACAATTCCATGTCGCTCGTTGGCATTGCGAACCGTCTGCTCGGTGAAGTACGGATTCAATTCGACCTGATTGACAGCTGGAATGATGGCGGTCTGGTCGATCAGATCCTCCAAGTGCCGGGGCTGGAAGTTGGAGACGCCGATTGCGCGTGTGCGGCCTTCGGCGAGGAGGTTTTCAGCCACTTTGTAGGACGCGACAGTCGCAGCAAAGTCCGTGGGCAGCGGCCAATGCAGCAGGTACAAGTCGATGTACTCCAACTCAAGCCGCCGCAGGCTCGCCTCGAACGCGCTCAGCGCCGACTCATGGCCATAGTCGGCCACCCACAGCTTCGTGGTGACGAACGTCTCGCTTCGCGCGATGCCGGAGCGCCGGATTCCTTCACCGACCTGACGCTCGTTGTTGTACGCAGCAGCCGTGTCAATAAGCCGGTAGCCACAGGCGATCGCCGTTTCAACAGCGTCAGCTGTTTGCTCGGGAGGCGCCAGAAAGACTCCGAGCCCGAGCGCCGGCATCTCGACGCCGTTGTTCAGGGTGATCAAACGATTTTCTGCGTTCATGATTTCCATTCCTCTTCAAATTACAGTTTGACCATTACCTTTGACCGATTCACGCGCGTCCAAGTCGGCGAGGCCTACCTGCGCGGCAGCGGCGAGTTGCCGTGTCCGCCCTTCGAGCTGGTGCCCAAATCCGCCCCGATGTCGTGGTTCTTCCGGAGCGCGTCGGTCGTTCTCGCGCCCTGCACCTTGATGGCCGCGAAGCCGTCTTCGATCTCCTTCAACTCGGTAGCAGTCAGTTCCACTTTGCTCGCGCCGAGATTCTCTTCCAGATGCTTCCCATTGGTCGTCCCTGGGATGGGCACGATCCAAGGCTGTTTGGCAAGCAGCCAAGCCAGCGCGATCTGTCCCGCCGTTGCCTGTTTTCGATCGCCCACACGGTGGAGCAATGCGATCAGCAGCCAGTTCGCACGGCGTGCTTCGGGCGTGAAACGGGCGCGGTTCGCGCGCAAGTCGAGCTTCGGGTCGAAGGTCGTCTCGGGGGTGATGGCGCCGGTCAGGAAGCCGCTCCCGAGCGGGCTCCACGGCACGAAGCCGATCCCGAGTTCCTCGCAGGTCGGCAGCACCTCATGCTCCGGGTCGCGCGTCCACAACGAGTACTCGTTCTGGACGGCCGTCACCGGCTGGACGACGTGGGCCCGGCGGATCGTCGCCCCGCCTGCTTCGGACAGGCCGAAGTGGCGAACCTTTCCGGCCTGGATGAGTTCCTTCACCACCCCTGCGACATCCTCGATCGGCACCTGCGGATCGACCCGGTGCTGGTAGTAGAGGTCGATGTAATCTGTTTTCAACCGACGAAGTGAAGCCTCCGTCATCTTCCGGATGTAGTCGGGCTTGCTATTCAGGCCGACGTTCTTGCCGGCATCGTCGTAGCCGTAGCCGAACTTCGTTGTAACGATCACCTTGTCGCGGAACGGCTCGACTCCCTCACCGACGGCTTCCTCGCTGAGAAATGGACCGTAGTTGATCGCCGTGTCGAAGAAGGTGACGCCGCGGTCGTACGCGCTGCGGATCAGCTTGATCTCGTCTTCCTTGCTCGTCCTTGGGGCGTAGCCGTGGCAGAAGTTCATGCAGCCGAGGCCGAGGGCCGTGACCTCCAGCGTGCCCAACTTGCGCTTGGGCAAACTCGCGGGCTTCGGCGACACGGGCGGTGTCGCGGGCGGCTGCGCCCTCACGCCGGCGCTCGACAGCATCACGGCCGCCGCGCCAGCGACGCCCGCCATCAGAACCTCGCGTCGGCTGAGGGTGGTGAATACGAGATGTTGCTTGTCAGACATTGTCGATCTCCCTTGTTGAGATAAACTGTTGATGAATCCTCAGACCTCTTCCCGTGTTCATCGGTCGCGATTGACGGTTTCGGGGGCTCGTGCTCCTTGCACTTCAATGCCCGCCAGGGCGGTCCGAAACTCCTTCAACTCGTCGGCCGAGATCTTGATGTGGACGGCTCCGATATCCTCCTTGAGATGATGGAGCTTGGTCGTGCCGGGGATCGGCACAATGAACGGCCTTTCCGCCAATAGCCACGCGAGAGCGAACTGCGCGGGAGTGACGTCCTTGCGATTGGCCCAGACGCGAACCAGGTTTAGGATGCGCAGGTTTGCCGCCAGGGCCTCGGGCTTGAATTGCGGCACGGCCGAGCGGCGGTCTTCGTTGGCGAAGCGGCTCCACTCGTTGAAGTTGTCGGCCAGGAACGCCCGCCCAAGCGGACAATACGCCACGAAGCCGATGCCGAGTTTCTCACACGTGTCGAGGATACCATTCTCGGGCACGCGCTCGATCAGCGAATACTCAGACTGGAGGGCCGAGACGGGTTGAACTGCATGTGCCCGCCGGATGGTCTTCGCACTCGCTTCCGACAGGCCGAAGTGCTTGACCTTTCCCTCTTTGATCAACGCTTTCACGGTTCCCGCCACGTCCTCAATGGGAACGTTCGGGTCGACGCGGTGCTGGTACAGCAGGTCGATGCGGTCCGTCTTCAGCCTTTTGAGCGAACCTTCTACGGCACGACGGATGTGCTCCGGCTTGCTGTTCCGCCTGTTGTAATCCCAATGGCCGTCCTCGACCTGGAACCCGAACTTGGTGGCAATAACGACCTGATCTCGCACGGGCGCAAGCGCCTCGCCGACGAGTTCCTCATCGGTGAACGGGGCCGTAGATCTCTGCCGTGTCGAACAGCGTCACCCCCCGCTCCAGCGCGCCGCGGATGACCGGAATCATCTCCTGCTTGATTCGGGGCGGGTTGTAGGTTCCGCTCGTCATGCTCATACATCCCAACCCAATAGACGAGACTTCGAGGCCGCCGAGCCGGCGAGATTCGCTCTTTGAGACAGTTGCTGACGGGCAGCCTGGTCCTTTCGGCGCACTGAAAGCGATCTGCGATGCCATGGCCGAAGCAGTCAAAGCCGCCCCTGCACCGAGAATTTCACGTCGCGTGATGCCACGCGATGAGTTGCTTCCTTCTTTTCTCATTTCAAAATCTCCTTTATAAATCTGGGGTGTTGCCTTGCGCCGTCACAGACACGAACGAGGCTCACTTGGACTTGAGTGAAGCCATGTCGATCGAGAACCGGTACTTCACATCGGACCTCTCCATTCGTTCAAACGCCTCGTTGATGTAGCTTGGCTCAATGACTTCCACATCCGCAGTGATGTTGTTTTCGCCACAGAAGTTGAGCATTTCCTGCGTTTCCGCAATG
>CAUJKI010000467.1 GCA_963205015.1 Pseudomonadota bacterium | reverse complement strand
TTGGCAGAAACATCAGACCAATACATCCGCAATGCTCTCCACGCGATCATCCGGAGACCAACGAATGCGTCGGTTTAAGCGGAGGGTGCGCTGGGTCGCTGATCTTTCGGGGGGGTCAGCTCGGGGGCGTCGGCTATCGAGTTTGCGATAGTTGCGCCGGTGTTCTTAACTTTGCTGTTCGGCATCATTGCCTACGGCATCTATTTCGGTGCGGTGCACAGCACGTCGCAGCTTGCTGCCGATGCGGCCCGCGCCTCGGTAGCGGGGCTTTCCGATACCGAACGCGCGACAATCGCTACGTCGCACGTGCGTACGAACGTCCCGGCCTACGTGCTTCTGGATCCGGAACGGATCGAGGTAACGGCAGAGCCTCTGGAAGCGGATGCGCGCCAGTTCAGGGTTTCCGTCCGCTATGACGCCTCTGCACTGCCGATCTGGAATTTCTCGCCGCTCTTTCCGCTGCCCGAGCGGATGATCGAGCGGACGGCGACCATCCAGCGGGGAGGCTACTGATATGCATCCCCCTCGAGGCACACTTCTGCACGCCTTCCGCGTCAGGACGGACGGCACCGTCGCCATCATGTCCGCGGTCGTCATGACGATGGTTCTTGGCGTCGCGGCGATCGCGGTCGACATCGCAGCCCTCTATACCGAGCGCCGGCACGCGCAGGGTGCGGTTGATCTTGCCGCGATCGCCGCCGCTGCCGACATCGACCGCGCGCACGCTGCCGCCGTGGCCACACTCCGCGTCAATAACCTGCGCGAGTCCCTTCACGTAACTGTCGAAACCGGCAGGTACCGGCCCGATCCGGCGATACCACCCTCGGCCCGCTTCGTTCCCGGCGCCGAGCCGCGCAATGCCGCACGGGTCTTTCTCGAGAAGCCGGGCCGGACATACTTCGCGCAGGCGCTGTCGCTTGCGCCGCCGCGCATGTCCGTGGCCGGAATGGCCATCAACACCGAGCTTGCCAACTTCTCCGTCGGCAGCCGGCTTCTCGGGCTCAGGGATGGCGTCGTCAACCGGCTCCTGAGTGCCCTGACGGGGAGCAACGTGACGCTCTCGGTGATGGACTACAATGCGCTCGCGAATGCGGACGTAAAGCTCCTGTCATTCATCGATGCCCTGGCAGGCAGGCTCAACGTCACCGCCGGGACATACAATGATGTCCTCGGCACGTCGGCACAGATGGGCGATATCGTGCAGGCGATGGCCGCGGTCACGAATACGGATGGCAACAACAACCTTGCGGCTGCCCTCTCGGCGCTGCAGTCGCAGCTTGGTAGTTCCGCTCTGCAGGTGCCTCTGGCGAAGATGATCGATCTCGGGCCTCTCGGCGAACTCAGTCTCGCTAGTCCCGCGCCCGGTCTCGATGCCGCTTATAATGTGCTCAGTTTGATCAACGCGGCTGCCGTCATAGCGAACGGTACAAATCAGGTGGCCATCGATTTCGGCGCGAGCATTCCGGGCCTTCTCGGCCTCACTCTCGAGCTTTCGATCGGCGAGCCCATGCAGAATTCGGGATGGGTGGCGGTCGGTGGCAACGACACGATCGTGCGCACCGCGCAGACGCGCATGAAGCTGCTCGCGACCATTGCGGGCTCGGGACTTCTTTCGGGTGTCGCCTTGCGGCTGCCGGTTCACATCGAGATCGCACCTGCCGAAGCGCGGCTGAGCGATGTGGCGTGCGCGTCGGATGGTGGCGATGCCGCCGTGGTCGCCGCTCGGCCGGGCATTGCCAACGCATGGATCGGCGAGAAGACACCCGGATCCGCCAGCGTGCAGATCGCGAGTATCGTCAGTGCGGCCATCGCCAATGTCCGCGGTCGCGCGCATGTCTACGTCGGCGATACGTCATGGACGCCGCTCTCGTTCAGCAAGACCGACATCGATAACCGGACCATCAAATCGGTCAGCACCAGCAATTTTGCCGGGAGCCTTGTGAGTAGCCTGGTGAGCGAACTCGATCTTCAAGTGCAGGTGCTCGGGCTTGGGGTCGGGCTCGGCCCGACGATCTCGAGCCTCGTATCGAGCATCCTCGGGAATGCGGCGCGGCCGCTGGATGCCACGGTATCGTCGCTTCTGCAGGCACTGGGCCTGCACATTGGCGAGGCCGATGTGCGCGTGCACGGTGTCCTCTGCGGTGGGGCGCGTCTCGCAGGCTGATGGCCCCGGCGCCGTGCTATCAAGCTGATGAGACAAAAGCTCAGCGCAGGAGCGGGGCGACCATGAGGCCGCCCTTTGTCCACAGCTCGTTGGCGCGCCGTTCGAGCTTCAGAACCGAGCGCTGGCCGAGATTGCGCTCGTAGAGCTCGCCGTAGTTGCCGACGGATTTCAGCATCTTGTAGGCCCATTCGCGCCGCAGGCCGAGCGGCTTGCCGATGTCGCCCTCGGTGCCGAGCATGCGCCGTATGTCGAGCTGGGCGGAAGCCTTGAGGCTCTCGACCCGTGTCGAGCTGATGCCGAGCTGCTCGGCGGCGACGAGGGCGTGGATGGACCAGCGCACGACGTCGTACCAGGCGGCATCGCCGCGGCGGATCGCCGGCCCCAGCATGGTGATGGCGAGCGCCTCGGGCAGGATGTGATGCTCCGATGAGCCCGCAAGCCGCAACCTGAGGTCGGCGAGCACGGCGGCATCGGCGCCGAGCGCCACGCAGCGGCCGCTCGTATAGGCCTGGACCATCTCCTCCCACTTCTCGACGACGACCGCCTCATGCCGGATGCCGTGGGTCTTGAAGAAGCTCGCCACAGCCTGGATCGTCTCTGGGTTGTTGGCGATGCAGATGCTGGCGCCCGAAAGCTCGCGTGCGCTGGTGACGCCCTGCGCGCGCTTGACGAGCAGCGCCGTGGCATCGTGATAGAGCACGCCGGGAAAACGGATGGCGAGGCTGGTCTCGCGCGTGAGGCTGATGGCCGTGCCCGTCGCCAGGATGTCGATCTCGCCAGAGTTGAGCGCCGTCGTGACCACTGAGGGTGCGATCATCAGCGGCTTCACCGCATCGGGGTTGCCGAGCACGCCGGCAGCAAGGGCACGGCAGAAATCCACATCGAAGCCCGACCAATGGCCACGTGCATCGACGGCAGCGAAGCCCGGTGCCGTGCGCGAAAGGCCGCAGATGATGTGGCCGCGGGCGAGAATGCGCTCGAGAGTCGCGGGTTTGTCCTGTGCTGCCGCAGGGTTTGCAGCCAGGGCGCCCAGCACAAGTGCAATCAGCATCGAGGCTGGTCTGCGCCAGCCTCCGAGTTCGGCGAGTCGTCTCTTCATTGTGTGACGGTGGCTCCTTATTTCCATCGGCGCCCGCTATCGTCGATCAGCAGCAGGCGCGAAAGGAATGGGGCCTTCTCCAGTTGGGGTGCGCAGGAGATGAGCTCCTGCACGCCCGATGATCAAGAGCACAACGACGACGCCTTTGCCTGCGCGATCTGCCAACAAGGTATCCGACGGCGTTCGCGCGAGGTTTCGCGAGGCGTGCATTGTGCCGGTACGTTCTCGCGTGAGGTTGTGACGCGGTCAAGACTTGACCTCCGCCGGCAGATAAGCGGGCGATGGGATCATCCGTGCGCGGTGGCAAGTGTTTCAGGCCTGCTCGAGCTCGACGAGTGTGCCGCAGAAATCCTTGGGGTGCAGGAAGAGGACGGGCTTGCCGTGGGCGCCGATCTTCGGCTCGCCGTCGCCGAGGACACGGGCGCCGGCCGCCTTCAGGCGGTCGCGGGCGGCGATGATGTCGTCGACTTCGTAGCAGATGTGATGGATGCCGCCGTCGGCATTACGCTCGAGGAACTTCGCGATCGGAGAGTTGGTGCCGAGCGGCTCGAGCAGCTCGATCTTGGTATTGGGAAGCACCACGAACACCGTCGATACGCCGTGATCGGGCTGCGCAACCTTCTCCGAGACCTCACCGCCGAGCGTGTCGCGATAGACGGCCACCGCCGCCGCCATGTCGCGCACGGCAATGGCCACGTGATTGAGGCGTCCGATCATTGAAGTTCTCCGCTTTTTCCCGACTTTACTTCGGGGATCGGATGGCGGGCGTCAAGGCAGCTTATCCGGCAGGCTTGCCGTGCCGTCGGCGCCCTCATCACGCCCTGCGGCCTCGAATGGCTGCCAAACGTGGCGGTGCCCGGCGAGGTTGTGCGCGGTGCCGGGCGTGGGCCGGACATGAGGGGCAAGATGCGGTAACATCGCGCGATTCGGAGCGTCTTCACGTGCTGCGTCGGTTCCGGCTTCCGGTGGATGGCGAGAGTTGCGTCGCCACGGACAGGTGATGCAGGTGGCACGATACGCCGATGAGCCAACGCCCAACCGATACGCAGCCGTTGCGCGCTGCGGCGGCACATCGCCACGGGCACGATGAGCGCGGGCAATATGGCGCTCATGCCGGGGCCGGCGGGCGATCGGTTGCCGACCGTGCAGCCAACTTCCGCCAGGGCGCGCCGTTCAACGTGGCCTCTCGCCGGCCTGATCGCAACCCCGACCACCTGCGCCTGGTGCGCACCATGGCGAGCGACGTCACGATGACCGCCGCCGTGCGCGAGCGGCTGATCGGCGACCTCGCGACCGACACGGTGCTCGCTCGCCCGGTGCGCACGATCGCGCTCTACCACGTGAGCGACATGGTGAAGGCGATTCGGGCCTCCGGCGCGACCGTCCTGCGCGGCGTGGACACCGTCACCGGGTGCCTCTACACCGGATGGCGCCGAAACGACACGCCCCGGCCTGATTTCGCGTGGGCCTCGGAACTCGCAAACGCGATCTCTGAAGAAGACGCGGCAGAGTTGTACTTCGTCGATCGCTACACCGGCTCGCTGTCGCACCTTGCTCGCACCAACGACTGACCGCTGCGGAGGGAACCTATGTACGCTCAAGGTCAATGCACAGCGCAGCGCAGGCGCCCGTTCAGCGCCCCCCGGGGCTTCTCGCTCATCGAGGTGCTCATCGCGGTGCTCGTGCTCGCGCTCGGCCTTCTCGGGCTCGCCGCGGTCTTTCCCGTCGTGCTCTTTCAGCAGCGCGAAGCCAGCGACCAGAGCGTGGGCCTGAGCGTCGCCGGCTCGGTGGAGACCACCCTGCGTCACCAGCCGGACCTCCGCGATCAGGGAGATCCGCAGACGCTCGGCGATGAACGCGGGTTC
>CAUJKI010000466.1 GCA_963205015.1 Pseudomonadota bacterium | reverse complement strand
TTTTTCAGGCATCGCCGTCTTCCTCGCGGCGCCGGCCTCGGACTTCGTGACGGGCACAGCAATTCCCGTCTGCGGCGGCTTCTCGATCCGCGGCTGAGACGATGCGCGTCCTCGAGCGGGCTGGCCTTCAAGGCTGGCCGGCTTCGCGCGCTTCTATTCCGACGCGCCGATTAAGCTCTCGGTAATCTTTCTGCGTGCAAGATGGCTTTATAGCAACCTAAGATTGCTGAGAGCCATGACCAGCATGCCGATCGACCGCAATTACCAGCTGCCGCGTGCGCCCGTCGCCGCGATTGCCCTTTCTGTCGCTGGTGGCCTGCTTGGTCTCTGGATGCTCGGTGGTGTCGGCAACGCGAAGCCGGAGCCGCCAGCCTCTGTCCGGGTTTCCGTGAGCCTGCTCGACATGAGCCGCCTCGCGCCGCATCAATTCGGAGACTGGGAGCCCGCCCCGCCTCCGGGCAAGTAAAGGTCGATCGTTCGCGTGGTCAGCCGCCGCGTGCGGGCGGCGCATCGATTGGCGGCTCGGGCTCGCCCGGCATTTCGCCCACGTCCTCTGCCGCCCTGTCCGGTGGTGCCGAGGCCGCTCGCGCCTTTGCTGCGCGCTCCTCTGCGGCCCGATTGATGAGTGTGCGCACGCCGTCGAGATCGCGCAGGTGGATGTCGTGCTGCGCGAAGGGAATCTCGATGCCGGCCTCCTTGAAGGCCTTCATGATGGCAATGCGGATATCCGACTGAACGCCGCCGGCGCGTGAGACATCGGCCACGAAGAACCACAGGAAGAAGTCCAGCGAGCTGGCGCCGAAGTTGTCGAGGACGGCGCCGGGCGGCGGCTCGGTCAGAACCTGCGGATGGGCCTTTGCGCAGGCGAGGAGAAGCGCGAGCACCTTCTCCGGATCGGCATCGTAATTCGCACCGACGCGCACGATGCCGCGTCCCATGAGGCTGCGATGCGTCTTGTTGAGGACGCGGCCGGTGATCAGCTCCGAGTTGGGGATGATGAGGCGCGCGCGATTGGCGGTCTCGATTTCGGTCGAGCGGACGCTGATGCGGCGGACATTGCCTTCCTGATCGCCGACGACGATGGCATCGCCGACCTTCACGGGGCGCTCGACGAGCAGAATGAGGCCGGAGACGAAGTTGTTGACGATCGACTGGAGGCCGAAGCCGATGCCGACGGAGAGCGCACCGGCGACGATGGCGATATTGGTGATGTCGAGGCCAGCATAGGAGACGGCGAGGATGGCCGACAGCGCGACGCCGCTGTAGCCGACGGTGGTCTCGATGGAATTCGAGATGCCGGCTTCGATGCGCCGCGGCTGCAGCACCCGCTCGCGCAGCCAGCGTTGGAAGACACGCGTGGCGAAGAGGAGCGCGATGAAGAGCAGAATGCCGAAGAGTATGCGGGCCGGCGAGATGCGAAGCTGGCCGATCTCGAAGCCGAAGAAAGCGCTGGCAAACCAGTCGCGAATGTCGGCCGCCGTGAAGCCCCACTGCACAAGAACGAGTGGCACCGCGACCGCCAGGAGCACGATCGTGAGCAGCGTCTCCGCCAGCCAGGCAAGCTCGTTGAGACGGGAAGGCTCGACGCGCAGCCGCGTCGTCAGCATGTAGCCGATCGGGTTGGCGGGCTCATCGATGGTCCGCGCAA
This sequence comes from Pseudomonadota bacterium, assembly GCA_963205015.1. Lineage (GTDB taxonomy): Bacteria > Pseudomonadota > Alphaproteobacteria > Rhizobiales > Hyphomicrobiaceae. The sequence continues at coordinate 6,165 of CAUJKI010000466.1, read as the reverse complement.
TCGATCGGATGGTGAGGTAGATCAAGCCTGCGGCGACGAAGATCGTGCCGGTCAGCACGAGCTGCTGGGCGATGAAGCGGCCGAGCGCGAGATAGCCGAGCAACGTCGTCGCCAGAATGAGAATAGTGAGCACCCAAAGCGGGATCTTCAGCCACCAGGGCGTGAGGCGGGTCGTCACCGGCAGCATGACCGTGCCGTCGGCCGAGCGCACAGGCTCGCCTGCGAAGGGCGTCAGCAGCAAGCCGGTCAGAAGAGCGCCGTAGATGAGGCTTGCGCCGAATGTTCTGACTACTGTGATCGAGAGGGGCGCAACAAGGACACGCCCGATCTCGGCGAGCGCCAGATCTGCCGCATACACGATCACGATCCCGACCAGGCACCAGCTTATCCGGGAGGCGGCTTCGTCGGTCAGGTTGACGAGCCGCAAGGCTGGGTCGCGGGGCGACAGTACGGCTCGCACAAGGGTGCCGACGACGATCGCGATCAGCGCCCCAAGTATGGCCGACCAGATGACCTGTCCCCACGGTCCTTGCGACAGACCGAGAAAGCGGAGACCGCCCTGGACGATCAACAACGCCGCAACCGACGGCAACATGCGAGCGGGCGCGAGCCACGCGATCTTTTGAGCGCGCTGGATGAAGGTGCGGCCGCCCGGCGGCGGTGAGTCGGTCATGCGCTCGATCCACCGGACAGTGAACCCGAGGCCGATCCAGGCTGCTATCGCGGCGAGCAATATCGCCCCGAGTTTGGGCAATGCGTCGCTGGTGCCGAGCCAGTCGACGGCGAGATACTGCGCAAAGCTGATGGTCGCCGGCAGATCACGGGCCGCGCGCTCCCAGTGGTACGGGAGGAGCGGGGTCTCCGTGCGCTCGAAGAGATTGCGGGCGAACAGGGTCTGGCGAAGTACGGTGGTGCGCTCGGCGAGGGTGCGCACGCGCACTTCCGTGAGGTCGATGGTCTTGAGCGTTCCGTCGATATTGGCCACGATCTCGTTGAGCCGTTCGCGCTCGGCGGCGACGTTCGGCGCTTCGGGGGCGGCATCCTTCGCCGGGGCCGGGCCAAGGCTTTCGACCTGTTGGCGGGCTGTCGCGAGCAGCGGCCGCAAGGTTGCCGCACTCTCGCGCAGCTCAGTGGCCATCTGGTCGAGCTCGCTGCGCAGGCGAGCTAGGTCGCTATCGGAATCGCGAAGGCGTCGGATGGACTGGCGCGCGGCGTCGACCGCGGCGGTAAGACGCTTGATCTGATCGACGATCCGGCGCGGCACGCCGGTAGTCGATGTCGGCAGAGCGATGTCCTCGGCGGTGCCATCGGCTGCACTGTCGGCGGCGGCGGGCGGCGTGGTCTGCGGCGGCGGTGCAGCGGGGCTTTCGATCGAAGGTGCGGGCGCCGGCGCTTGCGGCGGCTGTGCCTGTTGAGCTGCGGCCGTCGTGGCTGCGAGCATGAGCGCAGCGAATAGCGCTGCGATCCAGGTCCGCATGGGGCTTGATGTCATCACTCTACCTGTTCCCGGAACTGTGCATGGCGCTCCCATGCTGCGCCGGCGTCGCGACGCCTCCCCTGAAAGAAATCGTGCGCTTGGTGCCGGTTACGTCCGGCTCTGCGGATGCTTACCCCGTCGCCCCTTCCGTCGTGCTGGCGGCCGCAGTTCCGAGCGTGCGCGGCGCGCGCGTGAAGACCGGCTGGGCAGGGAGCACCGGCTGGGGTGCGGGGGCCGGCATCTCCACTTCCTCGACGCGGGCAGCGACCTGTCGCGCCGGAATGCCCGTCTCGATCACTACATCCACGGGGCCGCCCGTCATGATCAGATGCTCGGTATTGTCGCGGCGCACGAGCACGAGGCGGCGCCGGCCATCGACATTGGCGTGATCGACGACGGCGAGGCGCGGTTCCGGCTTCGGCCCGAAGAAGGAGATCCGCGGCGGCGTGCCGTTCAGATAGCCGCGCACGTACCAGACAGCGCCGAAGGCCACCGCAGCCATGCCTGCGCTGATCAGCACATACCAGATGAAATTCGCCATTCCCCTGCCGCGGCCGCAGCCACGCTCCCTTGACGAACCAGCTCAGACAACGCCCGCCATCTGTATCAGCGAACCGGCCCCAGTCCACAGCCGGTTGTTCTGGCATGAACAGTGATTGTGGACAGCGTTGGGCATCACGCGAGGTAGGCAAACGACAGCCGTGCGGTAGCGCGGACCGCCGAGCTTGTCGCATGTGCCAAACGTCGCGCCCCCTGCGCAGAATGATGCGGGGAGCACGGCGCTTCAGATCATTTTAACCGCGTTCGGCGTCTTCTGACTGTGTGAATGGCGCATCGCCGCGCTATGTTTTCTTTCAGGGGGATACCGGCATTGCTGCACGCTCTTCGGCAAGTGTCCCGCGCCGCAAATTCGGCGAATCAGCTACGGTGGCGCGCGATGACCGGCCTCCAAGAGAAACGCAGCGAGTTCACGATGATGGGCACGCCTTCCCGTGGCGGCGTCATTATTGCAGCGACCCTGACGCTGGCTGCGGCGCTGGTGCTCGGCATCGCGGCCATGTGGTCGGCCCGCGCGACAGGGCCGATCGTGCTCGGTTTTCTGTCCCTGCTGGCCGTGATCGGCGTTTTCTTCCTGTTCGGCACAGCGGCGGGACTCATCCGGCTCAATGTCGAGGACGAGCGGGGGGATCTCAACGAGCGCGCAACGGAAGGTCTCGACCTCGGATTTCTCGTCACTGACGCGGCGGGCCGCACGCTCAAGGCGAATCGCGCCTTCCGCCGGATCGTCGGCGAGCATCCATCCGGCGAGCCGCGCGTGCTCGAGGACGCGTTTTCGAGCGAGCCCGAGGCGGGACAGTGCCTGTTCCGGCTGCTGCGCGCGGTCGAGCGCGGCGAGGCGCGGCAGGAAGAGTTCCGCATCCGCGGTCAGGACGGGCGCTCGCGCACCTCGCGCTGGCTGCGCGTCACAGTCCGGCCGATCCCGGCGGCGCTCGGCGGTGGGGAGAGCCAGCCGCGGACGCTCTGGCAGGTCGCCGACATCACGCAGGAGCATGCCCGGGTCGCCGAGACGCTGCGCGGCTTCGAGACACGGCTCGCCTACTTCGATGGGCTGCCGCTCGGCGTCCTGGAACTCGCGTCCGATGGCCGCATTACCGAGATCAACCGGACGCTCGCCGTCTGGCTCGGTCAGGACATGCAGGCGGACCCGGCGCGCGAGATACGTCTTGACGACATCTTCGCACAGGGTGCCGAGGCCGCGATCCGCACGGCCCTGACGGTGACAGAGGGGCAATGGGCCCGCGTCGAAACCGAGCTCGCGCGGGGTGCGGGGGGCTTCGTGCCCGTCGAGGTCATCGCCGTGCCGCCGGCCAATCCGGCGCTCAACGCGGCCGTGCAGCTTCTTGTGCTCCAGCAGCGCACGCGCGGTGTCGCCGAGGGCGGGCTGCTCAGGAAGAACGGCGAGCTGGCGCGCTTCCTCAATGCTGCGCCATTCGGCATGGCGACCATCGCCGCGGACGGCCGCGTGCTCAATGCGAATGCAACCTTCGGCCAGCTCTTCCGTGCCGCCGATCCCGGGCCGATTGCCACCACCGCCGATATGGTCGCGCGGATTGCCGACAGCGATGCGCGCGCGGCCCTGAAGCGTGCCGTCGACAGTATGCTCAAGGGCCGCCCGGCCGGCGAGCCCGTCGAGGTGACGCTCGGCGCGGAGGGAGAGTTCACGCGGCGCCTGTTCTTCAGTCCAGTGCCATCCGGCGAAGGCGAGGCGGCGGCGGTCATCTACGTCATCGACGCGACGGAGCAGAAGGCCCTCGAGCTCAAGTATGCTCAGAGCACGAAGATGGAGGCCGTCGGCAAGCTCGCGGGCGGCATCGCGCACGACTTCAACAACGTCCTGACGGCGATCATCGGCTTCTCGGACCTGCTGCTGCAGACGCACCGGCCGACGGATGCTGCCTACAAGGACATCATGAACATCAAGCAGAATGCCAACCGTGCTGCGGGCATGGTGCGGCAGTTGCTTGCGTTCTCGCGGCGCCAGACCCTCATGCCGGAGGTGCTGGAACTTGGCGACGTCATCAGCGACACGAGCACGGCGCTGCTGCGCAAGCTGATCGGCGAGACGGTGCAACTCGAAATGCGCCATGGGCGCGATCTGTGGCTCATCAAGGCGGACCGCACGCAGCTCGACCAGGTGCTGCTCAACCTCGCCGTGAACGCCAAGGATGCCATGCCCGACGGCGGGCAGCTCATTATTTCCACGCGCAATGTGAGCGAGGCTGAGACGCGGAACATGCGCCAGCAGGGCATGGCGCCGGGCGAGTACGTCGAGCTGGCGGTCGCGGATACCGGGCACGGCATGACACCGGAGATCATGGCCAAGATCTTCGAGCCGTTCTTCTCGACGAAGGAGGTCGGTAAGGGCACGGGCCTCGGCCTTTCGACGGTCTACGGCATCGTCAAGCAGACGGGTGGCTTCATATTCCCGGAGAGTGCGCCGGGGCAGGGCACGACATTCCGCATCTTTCTACCGCGCTATGTGCCGACGGCCAGCGATACGGCCGCCGCGCAGCGTCCAGCGAAGAAGGAGAAGGCGCGCGATCTCACGGGCAGCGGGCGCGTGCTGCTGGTCGAGGACGAGGACTCGGTGCGCAGCTTCGCGGTGCGCGCGCTGAAGCGTCAAGGCTATGACGTGATCGAGGCGACGTCCGGCGCCGAGGGACTCGAGAAGTTCGAGGAAGTCGGTGGCCAGATCGATCTCGTCGTCAGCGATGTCGTCATGCCCGAGATGGACGGGCCGACGATGTTGAACGAGCTCAGGAAGCAGCGGCCGGACATCAAGATCATTTTCATGTCCGGCTATCCGGACGATGCTTTCAAGCGCAATCTCAATCCGGGTGAGGCCTTTGCCTTCCTCGCCAAACCCTTCACGCTCCCGCAGCTCGCCGCCAAGGTGAAGGAAGAGTTGGAGAGGTAGGATATCCATGGGGCGGGCTTCGTATTCAGTTGACGAGGGGTGCATCTCCGTTCTCAGCGCCGTTGTGAGAAGCGAAATAGTGGGTAAGCCCTTATCTTTTGCTCAACGGTCGGCAGCCACTGCAATCGTCTTGAAGTTCGGAACCACTAGGAGGCTCACCGATCAGTCGGGAGGCGACCGTGAGGTGGGCTATTGGGATCTAATAGTGGAGTTTGGCCGCTGGCAGATCGCATTCGGCGACCGCACCATCAGCGATGAATCGGAGCTGCACGAGATCGACGACGCACTTGATCACCTGGTTGGCGGCGAGGTGGAAGAATTCCTGCTCACTCCAGAGGGCGACTTGTCTTTGGCGCTCGCCAACCGTGTACGGCTGTCGGTAGTTCCATCCGGCCGCCATGGCCAATTATCGGAATGGGTGCTCTTTCGCGATATGTATTGGTCGCTGGCACTTGAGGCGTGCAAGGGATTTGTTTTGGAAGCGTAGGCTCAGCCTCGAACTGACGCTTATGTGAACTTAACGCAAGTTCCCGCCCCTCATCCCGGCCTTCTCCCCGTAAAGGACGGGGAGAAGGGGAAGTGGTGTGCGCTCCAGCGCGGCGGGGACAGGAGAAGGGGAAGTTAGCGCAGACCACCGATTTTCCCTCTCCCTGCCCTTGCGGGGAGAGGGTTAGGGTGAGGGGCGGCGGCACCCTCAAGGCATGGCCAGAACTCCATGCGACACTCTCAGCCCTGGCGTACCAATCGATCGCGCGTCCTGCGTGCAAACGACACGTCAGCAGAGGCCAAGCTCTGGGCCGAGCTGCGCAATCGCCAGCTCGGTGACCTGAAGTTCGTGAGGCAGGCGCCAGTCGCCGACTACTTCGTGGATTTCCTTTGTCGAGAACGAAAGGTCGTCGTGGAAATCGACGGTGGGACGCATTCGACGGACTCGGAACTGGCGAAGGATGCTGCGAGATCGGATGACTTGAGCAGCCGAGGCTATCGTGTCTTCCGCGTTTCAAATGCCGATGTGTTCGAGAACCTGGATGAGGTGCTCGCGGCGCTGCTGGCTTTTGCAGCGACGGATGGGGCGCCGTAGGAATTTGCCGCAACTTTCCCTCTCCCCGCGCGCGGGGAGAGGGCCAGGGTGAGGGGCGGCGGCAAACGCAAACGTCGGCACAAGCTCCCGCCCCTCATCCCGACCTTCTCCCCGTCAGGACGGGGAGAA
>CAUJKI010000465.1 GCA_963205015.1 Pseudomonadota bacterium | reverse complement strand
GGCAATGTCGAGGTTCTCGGCGACGGAGAGTGCGCCGAAGACGCCGCGGCCTTCGGGAACATAGGCCACGCCGAGTTGAGCGCGGGCGAATGTCGGCAGGCGTGTCGCGTCTCTGCCGGCAAGCTCGACGCGGCCCTCGGCTGCCGGCACAAGGCCCATGATGGTGCGGATGAGCGTGCTCTTGCCCATGCCATTGCGGCCCATGAGCGCGACGGTCTCGCCGCGACGGACCTTGAGCGTCACGCCGCGCAGGATGTGGCTCGGCCCGTAGAAGGCGTGCAATCCCGTGGCCGCGAGGATGGTATCGCGAGGGGAGGAGCTCGCTGGGGGCGCCGTGTCCATCATGATGCAGCCCCGAGATAGGTGCGCTGGACGGCGGCATCGGCGCGGATGGCCTCCGGCGGGCCGCTCGCCATGAGGGCCCCCTCGACCATCACCGTCATGCGGTCGGCGACCGAGAAGACGAAGTCCATGTCATGCTCGATGAGCAATACGGCGTGGTCGCGGGCAAGGTCCTTCAACAGCCGCGCCATGGCCTCGGATTCCTCGTTGCCCATGCCCGCGAGCGGCTCATCGAGGAGGAGCACGCGCGGATTGCCGGCAAGCGTCATTGCGATCTCGATCAGGCGCTGCTCGCCGTGCGAGAGCGTTCCGGCCATGCGATGCGGCGCCTCGCCGAGGCCGACGCGCTCGAGCACCGCCGCGGCACGCGTATCGAGGTCGCGGGCGGCGGAATGAGGTCGCAGCAATCCGCGCATCGGCGTGTGGATGGCTTGCACGGCGAGGCGGACGTTCTCAAGGATCGAGAGCGGGGGAAAGATGTTCGTCCGCTGGAATGAGCGGGCGACACCGGCCTGAGCCATGTGTGGCGCGGAAGTGTCGGTGACAGGGCGTCCGTCGAGGCGGATCTCGCCGGAGGTTGGCCTGAGCTCGCCCGAGAGCAGATTGACGAGCGTCGACTTGCCCGCCCCATTGGGACCGATGACTGCGTGCAGCTCGCCGCGGTTCAAGGCAATGGAAACATCGCGCACGGCCGAGAGACCGCCGAAAGACTTGCTCAGCGCCGTGGTCTCGAGCACGGGTGCGGCATCCGCCTTCATGGTTGCACTCGTTCATTGCCTGCCGGCCGTCCGCCGAATGCCGGGCGGATGAAGCGCGGCCATCTAAGGCCCGCGAGCCCGCGCGGCAGGACCAGCACTACGGCAAGGATGACGAGGCCTTCGAGCAGCAGCTTGCGCTCGGCCAGCGCCTGGACCCTGAGACCGAAATCGGCGAGGCCTATCGCCGAGAAGAAGCGTGCGAAGGGCTTGGCATCGCCGACGAGCTGCGGCAGCTCGCCGAGGCCGGTGAAGGCCAGTGCGCCGAGGATCGGGCCGTGAAGCGACTGAAGTCCGCCGAGCAGGATCATCAGCAGGGCCTCTGCCGAGCGGTGCCAGCCAATGATCTCGGGGTTCACGAAGGCGCGATGCATGGCCCACATATGGCCGGCGACCCCCGCCAGCGCGCCTCCGATCACGAACGCCGCGAGCTTGTAGCGGTAGGTGTCATATCCGAGCGCGCGCATGCGGTGCTCGTTGATGCGGATGCCCTCCAGGACGCGGCCAAACAGCGAACGCAGCAGGAAGGCGAGGAAGAGGTACATCGCGACGAGCTGCACCAGCGCGACGTAGTACAGGAACACCGGGCGCTGGCGCCGCGTGTAGGTCAGCTCGAAGCCGAGAAGCGAAAGGGCTGGCCGCGCCAAGTAGGCACCATCGGTGCCACCGCCGAGCTTGGTATCGTGGAAGATGAAGAAGATCATCTGCCCGAAGGCCAACGTCACCATGAGGAAGAAAAAGCCGCGCGTCCTGAGCGACAGCGCGCCGACAAAGAGCGCGGCAGCCCCCGCCGCCAGCACCGCGAGCGGCAGCGTGATCATGATCGAGAGGCCCGCGTCCTCGGGTGTCACCAGATAGACGGTGTAGGCGGCGAGCCCGTAGAAGGCGCCATGGCCAAGGCTGACGAGGCCTGTGCACCCAACAAGTAGCTGGAGGCTCAGCGCCAGCATGGCCGCGACCAGCGCCGTCGTTGCGAGCTCTACGTAGTAGACCTGGGCCATGAACGGCAGCAGCGCCAGCACCACGGCGCCCGCGGCTAGTGCAAACGCTCCTCTCGTCGTCGGCAGCATGGCGCTCTGCTCCTCAGCCACGCTGACCGAAAAGGCCTGTCGGGCGCCAGATCAGCACCCCGGCCATGAGGACGTAGATCGCGAGCCCCGCAACGGCGGGTACGTAGGCCTTACCGAGCGTATCGACGAGGCCGATCAGCAGCGCTGACCAGAATGCGCCTGAGATCGAGCCGAGCCCGCCGATCACGACGACCACGAACGAGATGATCAGAAAGCCATCGCCCATCCCCGGATAGACGGAGTAGAGCGGAGCTGCGAGGGCACCCGCCGTCAGCGCCAGCGCCGTTCCGACCGCGAAGACGGTCATGTGCACACGCCGCGCGTCGATGCCGATCACGTCGACCATCTCAGGCTTTTCAGCCGCCGCGCGGATGATCGCACCCATGCGCGTGCGCTCGATCCACAGGAAGAGTACGACGGCGAGCGCGAGGCAAATGGCGATCACGGCGAACCGATAGGCCGAGTAGGAGAAACCGGCGGTGATTGGCACGGAGAAGTCGAAGGCCGCCGGCACCGGGACGGAATAGAAGTCGTTGCCGACGAGGATCGAGCGCGTCTCCTCGAAGAGCAGGATGAGCGCGAAGGTCAGCAGCACCTGGTCCAGGTGATCGCGCCGATAGAAGTGGCGGAAGAGCCCCCGCTCGAGCAGTGCCCCGAATACGGCACCGCCGATGAGCGCCAGCGGCAGCGCCAGCCACGCCGAGCCGACCGCGCGGGTCGTGAGGAAGGCGACATAGGCGCCGACCATGAACAGGGAGCCATGGGCGAGGTTGATGATGCCCATGACGCCGAAGATCAGGGTGAGTCCGCTGGCGATCAGGAACAGCAGGAGCCCGTACTGCACGCCATTGAGGAGCTGCGCGAGGAAGCCGGCAAAACTCATTTATGCCCTCTAGTGCCCCGTTTCCGATGTTCGCCATATCTCGAAGCTGGTGTCCCGAGCGAACTTCGGAATCAAAAGGGACACTAGAATCATGATCTTGCCAGCCAGGGTGACCCAGATCGAGAAATTCGCTCGATACCGTTCCGTAGAAGGTGGTGAATCTCTCGAACATCGCACTGGCGACGCGAGCGGAGCGCCGGCGCCTCCCCAGAAAGGATCTTCGGGAGGTTTGTAGTGCATTCGCAGCACAACCGGAACCCTGTTGCCGGTACCTCTCGGGTCCCCCGCCGGCCGGCTGCCCGGGGTCCCCTGTGCGGCCTATTCAGCATTCGACCAACGAGGCGGTTGCCCCGGCCGCTTGGCCTTCCGATAATGCCGGTCGAGACAAGCATCGAGAATGGGTCCTGGCGGGCCGCGTGATGGGAGCGAAGCAGATGTCCGAGAAGGTCTATGCCGTGCCGGCAGAGTGGGCGAGCCGCGCCTGGGTCGACGAGCAGAAGTACCAGTCGATGTACAAGCGTTCGGTCGAGGACCCCGATGGCTTCTGGGGCGACGCGGGCAAGCGGGTCGACTGGATCAGGCCCTATTCGAAGGTCAAGAACGTCTCGTACGGGCCGGGCGATGTTTCGATCAAGTGGTATGAGGACGGCACGCTCAACGTGTGCGCCAACTGCGTCGACCGGCACCTGAAGACGCGCGGTGACCAGGTGGCGATCATCTGGGAGGGTGACGACCCGACCGTCGACCAGCAGATTACCTACCGCCAGCTCTATGAGAAGGTTTGCAGGTTCGCCAACGTGCTGAAGGCGAACGGCGTCAAGAAAGGCGACCGCGTCACCATCTACCTTCCGATGATCCCGGAAGCGGCCTATGCCATGCTTGCGTGCGCGCGCATCGGCGCCGTCCATTCGGTCGTCTTCGGCGGCTTCTCGCCTGACAGTCTCGCCGGGCGCATCGAGGATGCCTCGTCGAAGTTTATCATCACGGCGGACGAAGGCGTCCGTGGTGGCCGCTCGATCCCGCTGAAGAAGAACACCGACGAAGCGCTTTCCAAGGTCGGCAAGGGTGACGAGAAGGTCCTCGTCGTCAAGCACACCGGCGGCGAGATCGCCTGGAAGCCCGAACGCGATATCTGGCTGCACGAGGCGCAGGAGAAGGTCGGCGCGGATTGCCCGGCTGAGGAGATGAGTGCGGAGGACCCGCTGTTCATCCTCTACACCTCTGGCTCGACGGGGAAGCCTAAGGGCGTCCTGCACACGTCGGGCGGCTACCTCGTTTTTGTCTCGATGACGCACCAGTACGTCTTCGACTATCACGATGGCGATATCTACTGGTGTACGGCGGACGTCGGCTGGGTCACGGGCCACAGCTACATCCTTTACGGGCCGCTCGCCAATGGTGCGACGACGCTCATGTTCGAGGGCGTGCCCAACTATCCGACCGCCTCGCGCTTCTGGCATGTCGTCGACAAATGGAGCGTGAACACGTTCTACACGGCGCCTACGGCCATCCGCGCGCTCATGGGCGCCGGCGACGACTTCGTCAAGCGCACCAGCCGCGCTTCGCTGCGCCTTCTCGGTTCGGTCGGGGAGCCGATCAATCCGGAGGCCTGGGAGTGGTACAACAAGGTCGTCGGCGAGAACCGCTGCCCGATCGTCGATACGTGGTGGCAGACCGAGACGGGCGGCATCCTGATCACGCCGCTCCCCGGTGCGATAAAGACCAAGCCCGGCTCGGCGACGCGGCCGTTCTTCGGCATCAGACCCGCGCTCGTTGATGAGAAGGGCACGCCGATCGAGGGTGCGGGCTCGGGCAATCTCGTCATGCTCGATAGCTGGCCGGGACAGATGCGCACGGTGTACGGCGATCACGAGCGCTTCGTGCAGACGTACTTCTCGACGTATCCGGGCACGTACTTCACGGGCGACGGCTGCCGGCGCGACGAGGACGGCTACTACTGGATTACGGGCCGCGTCGATGACGTGATCAACGTGTCGGGCCACCGCCTCGGAACGGCCGAGGTCGAGAGTGCGCTCGTCGCGCATCCGAAGGTGGCCGAGGCCGCCGTGGTCGGCGCGCCGCACGACCTCAAGGGGCAGGGTATCTACTGCTACGTTACCCTCATCCAGGGCAACCAGCCCACGGAGGAGCTGAAGAAGGAGCTCGTCGCAACCGTCCGCAAGATTATCGGTCCCACAGCTTCGCCCGATTGGATCCAGTTCTCGCCCGGCCTTCCGAAGACGCGCTCGGGCAAGATCATGCGTCGCATCCTGCGCAAGATCGCCGAGGACGACTTCTCCAATCTCGGGGATACCTCGACGCTCGCCGAGCCGGCGGTTGTCGAGGATCTTGTCGCCAACCGCCAGAACAAGCGCGCGGCGGGCTGAGAGAAGATCGGCGACTGAATGTTGCGCCGGCGGCTGGCCTCATGGGTCGACCGCCGGCGCAGGCTTTTTGCAGCCCATGGATCGCGAGCCGGGTGCTGCGGCGCCTGAAACTTGGCGCCGCCGCGTTCGCCAGGCTCATCCTGCTCAGCTCAGTTCTTGACGAGCTTGCAGCCCCCTTGATCAAGCGGACGGAAGGCCTGCTCCGCAGGGATCGTGCGGATGAGCTTGTAGTAGTCCCACGGCCCCTTGGACTCCGATGGTGCCTTGACCTCGAAGAGGTACATATCATGCATCTTGCGTCCGTCGATGCGGACGTATCCCTTGCCGAACAGCGGATCGTCGGTCGGCATTTCCTTCATCTTCGCGACGACCTTGTCGCCGGGCTCATCCGTCCCGAGCGCCTGCACGGCCTTGAGGTAGTGAAGGATGCTCGAATAGAAGCCGGCCTGCGCCATCGTCGGGCGGCGGTTCCTGAAGCGATCGCCCCAACGCTTCGACCAGGCGCGCGTTTCCTCCGTCCGGTCCCAATAGAAAGCGCTGGTGAGCTGCAGGCCTTGCGCCGTTTCCAGTCCAAGGCTGTGAATGTCCGAGATAAAGACGAGAAGGCCGGCGAGCTTCTGGCCGCCTTTCACGACGCCGAATTCCGCGGCCTGCTTGATCGAATTGATCGTGTCGCCGCCGGCGTTGGCGAGGCCGACGATCTTGGACTTCGAAGCTTGTGCCTGAAGGATGAAGGAGGAGAAGTCCGATGTATTGAGCGGATGGCGGACGCTGCCGAGCACCTTGCCGCCGGACTTCGTCACTACGGTACCGACATCGCGCTCGAGTGCGTAGCCGAAGGCGTAGTCGGCCGTGAGGAAGTACCACGTGTCGCCGCCGGCTTGGACCACGGCGCTCCCCGTGCCATTGGCGAGCGCATAGGTGTCGTAGACCCAGTGGATCGTGTTGGCATTGCAGAGCTTGCCGGTGATGTCGGACGAGGCCGGGTCGGAAGCGAGAAACACCTTGTTCTTGCTGCCGACAAGCGTCTGGATCGCGAGGCTCACGGCGGAGGACGACGCGCCGGCAATGATGTCGACACCGTCGACGTCGAACCAGCGACTGCCGACCGTCACACCGATGTCGGCTTTGTTCTGAGTGTCGGCAAAGACGAGCTCGATCTTCTTGCCGAGCACCGTTCCTCCAAAGTCCTCGATGGCCATGCGGGCAGCTTCCACTGCACCCATGCCATTGATGTCGGCGTAGATACTGTTCATGTCCGTGAGCACGCCAACCTTGACGACGTCTCCGGAGATCTGCGCGCTGGTTGGACCGGCGGCGACGGCCATTGCAAACGTGATGGCACCGGCGAGCAGATTGCGTGTTAGCGACGACATTGGCGTTTTCCTCTCCCTGTCTTGTGCTGACGGTTCACTCGTTGTGTTGGCTCACGTGTGGTGACTGCACGCAACAGGGCGCGCCCAGCCTGATGAGGGGATATTTGACAAGCAGGAAGGATCGCGAAGCCGCGGGGTGTATGGCGTGCGTAGGGCAATGGCCAACGAGGTCTCTGAGTACCCTCGTCGCCCTCCAGCCGGCGGCATGACTTCTGCAGTCATACGCGACCTCGCATTTCCCTCCTGATGATGGCCGTTCCCCAACTCATCGATTGTCGGAGTGCTCAAGGCCTCCGTTGCCGGCATTGAACAATACAGGCAACCGCTTGGCAACTCGGTCGCATCAATCGGCCGGCGAGGCCCTGTCCAGGGAGCGGTTTTCCAATGCGCTCTTGATGGCCTATCGTGCTGCAGAGCGGCCCGCCCTGCAGCTCCGAATTGCAGTGGCGCCCGCCGGTGATCAACCCATCCCGATGACTGGGCCGACGATCGGGAGAGCGCTGCCGGAGCTGCCATGGGCGACGTCCGCAACATCCTCTTCATCATGTGCGATCAGCTTCGGTGGGACTATCTGTCCTGCTATGGCCATCCGCGCCTGCAGACGCCGAACATCGATGCGCTGGCTGCCCGTGGCGTCCGCTTCACGCGGGCTTATGTGCAGTCTCCGGTGTGCGGTGCTTCCCGCATGAGTTTCTATACGGGGCGCTATGTGCATTCGCACGGCGCCACGTGGAATGGTGTCCCCCTCAAGGTCGGCGAGATGACGCTCGGCGACTATCTCCGACCTCTCGGCGTTCAGGCGGCGCTTGTCGGCAAGACGCACATGCGTGCGGATACGGAAGGCATGGAGCGCCTCGGCATCGATCCCGATTCGATCATCGGCGTGCGTGTCTCCGAGTGCGGGTTCGATCCCTTCGAGCGCGACGATGGCCTCCATGCGATCGGCCCGAGCGGCCGCTACGACCCGCAGATCCCGCGATACAACCAATACCTTAACGACAAAGGCTACGCTGGCGATAACCCCTGGCACGACTGGGCCAATGCCGCGGAAGGCGACGGCAATGCACTCGCCTCCGGATGGGCCATGCGCAACGCGCGCAAGCCGGCGCGCGTGAAGGAGGAGGATTCCGAGACGCCCTACATGACGCGCAGGGCCATGGATTTCATGATGGAGGCCGGCGACAGACCGTGGTGCCTGCATCTTTCCTACATCAAGCCGCACTGGCCCTACATCGCGCCCGCTCCCTACAACACGATGTTCGGCCCCGCCGATGTGCTGCCGGTGGTGCGCTCGGAGGAAGAACGGCGCGATCCGCATCCCGTGTATCGCGCGTTCATGAATTTGCGCGTGGCGAACGCCTTTTCTCGCGACGAGGTGAGGGAGGAGGTGGTTCCTGTCTACATGGGCCTCATCAAGCAGATCGACGACCAGCTCGGGCTGCTGTTCCGCTTCATGGAGGCGCGTGACCTTCTGAAGAACACGCTCATCGCCTTCACGTCGGATCACGGCGACTATCTCGGCGATCACTGGATGGGCGAGAAGGACCTCTTCCATGAACCGTCTGCACGTGTGCCGCTGATTGTTGTCGATCCGTCCGCTGCTGCCCATATGACACGCGGCACAACATGCGACGCCCTGGTCGAGGCGATCGATCTCGTGCCGACGTTCCTCGAAGCCCTCGGTGGCGATCCGTCACAGCAGTCTCATCGGCTGGAGGGGCGATCGCTTATGCCGATGTTGCACGGCAGGCGCCCGGCCGAATGGCGCGAGTTCGTCTTCAGTGAGTACGACTACTCGATCCTGCCCGTAGGCGCGGCGCTCGGCATCGAGCCTTCCAGCGCGCGTTTGTTCATGGTCGCGGACACGCGATGGAAATACGTGCACGCGATCGGCTTCAGGCCGATGCTCTATGACCTCGAGAGCGATCCGAGCGAGTTTCGCGATCTCGGCGCCGATCCGGCCTTTGCAGCGGAGCGCGAGCGCATGGCGGATGCGCTCGCACGCTGGGGGCTCCGCCTCTCGCAGCGGACAGTCTTATCGGACGCGCAGATACTTGCGCGGCGTGGAAAATCCCAGCAACGCGGCATTCTCATTGGCGTGTGGGACGAAAGCGAGGTTCCGCCGGAGCTCTGGAGCCGCTACCTCGGTGGTGAGAACAAAGAGCCGCGATCACGCTGACTGCGAACAGGTCGCGAATGTCATACGGCCTTCGCCGCGGCATTCTCATTGAATATAGCTGCCTGGCCTAGCGTCACCCGAGATTCTTCGAGCGGCCCCAATACCAGAACAGGGCCAGGACGAGCAGCGATCCGACAACTGCCGCCAAGACATCGCGCAAGGATACAGCATATCTGTCGAGAGGATCGAACAGGCCAAAGATTCGAAACAGGAAGCCGCCTACCACCGCCCCCAAGAGCCCAATCCCCAGATTCAGCATGTTGCCAAATCCTCCACGAGCTCCCGTTGTCAGATAGCTTGCGAGGCCACCGCCAATCAGCCCGATCACGATCCAAACGATCATCTGTCCAATCAGCGACATGCCATCCTCGACGTGCACGTATCCAAAAGCCAGTCTGCAGCAGTCCAATCGGACCTGCTCGTAGCAGGCCGGTACCAGCTACGAGGCCGGGCCGTCGACTATCCGGGCATCGACCTCTGACTGGCGATGATCAGCGGTATAGTCGCGCGGAGGCGGTTAAGGCTTCGCGATCTCGGTCTCAGGCGGAGCGTCCCACAGCGGGAGCGCCTGCCGGAAATCATCATTGCAGCATTCTCCAATCACGGAGTTCGCCAACACGAGCGGCGCGGTTGTCGCGCGCGGATCGATGGTCGGCTTGGTCTGTATCGCTACCGTCATCAGAGAAGCGGCAATAAGCGCCGTGCCAAGAATTTTCATCACCATGCCTCCAAATGATTGCCGCCGGCTACTTGGGCGGCAGAAGCTGCATCACCGTCGGAGAGCGTCACCTGAAAGTGCGCCGTTGCGATGAGGCCTGTCTCGTTGCTGCCAGGGCTTCCTGCCGCAGCCTCGATTGATCGTGATTCTCATGCCTGGATCTCGGAGGAACCATCGGGGCCAACCCTGATTGGGCCTCCGCCGGTTCCCCATCTGCGTCTAGATCGGCATGGGCCGGATCAGAAGGGCAGCTTGAAGCGCAATGGTGTTTCGCCTCGCATGAGCCGGATCTCCGGAGCCTCCGCGCCGCCTGCGGTGAGTTCGAACAGGTCTGCAGGCGTTCGAACCATCCGGGTGCCGACGTGCGTTATGATGTCGTTCGGAAGGAAGCCCGCGAACTCGGCCGCCGAGCGCGATTTCGTTTCCAGAACGACAACGCCCGCCAGCTCGCCGAACCTCGGGTTCTGCGGCCCCAGCTCCGCGACCGCCAACCCCCGCAACCGGCTGAGTTCGGCTGGCGGATCGTAGCGCTGCGGCTTGTCCGGGAGCGGTCCGAACGTCACTTCGGTCGTGCGACTCTCATTTCCGCGATGATACTTCAGCAGGAGCTTGTCGCCGACGCCGTGTATGCCGATCACCGACTCCAGATTGCGCGCGGAAATAATGGGAACGAACGATACCGGATCGCCGATGCCGAGGAAGCGCTCCGGCTTGAAGACGCCGACCTCGACAACGGCATCACCTGCTCTCAACCCGGCCGCCTCAGCAGGAGACCCCGGAGCAACGGATGTAAGTACCGCCCCCTGAGATACATCGAACTTGAACTCCGCCATGATCCTGGGTGTG
>CAUJKI010000464.1 GCA_963205015.1 Pseudomonadota bacterium | reverse complement strand
GATCGCGGGCGCGCAGGTCGTGTTCGGCTTGGTGATCGGCGCCTTTCCTGCCGTTGCCGGCGCGCCGCCTGAGATCGCCTATCGCACCGCATTCGGCGTGCAGGCAGCCATGGCGCTGGTCGGCCTTGTTGTGCTGGGACCGGTCCGTGACGTGCGGCCGCGCGGATGATGGCGGTCACTTAGCCGCGCACGTCTCGAGCAGCGGCACGACCCATTCGATGAAGACCTGCAGACGGCGCGAAAGATGCCGGCGATGCGGATAAAGCAGCGTCATCGGCATGGGCGGGGCGCGATGTGCGGGCAGCAGCTCGACCAGTGCGCCTGCAGCGATCGGCTCGCGCACATCGTAGGCCGGGATCTGGATCATGCCGAGGCCGGCAAGGGCACAGGCGATGTAGGCCTCGGCGTTGTTGACGATCACTTGGCCCTTCATGGGACGGCTTCGGAGCACCCCGTCCTCGAGCCACTCCCAGTCTTCGGTGCGCCCCGTGGAGGGCGAGGCGTAGAGCACAGCATGATGATGGTCGAGATCGGCCGGCGTTCGCGGCACACCGCGCGCCGCGACATAGGTCGGGCTTGCGCAGTTGATGAGATCGAGGTTGCCGATCCGGCGTGCGATCAACGCCGAGTCGCTGAGGGGGCCGACACGGATGGCGCAGTCGACGTTCTCCTCGACGAGGTTTACGAAGCGGTCCGTAATGCCGAGATCGACTTGCAGCTGCGGGAAGCGCGCGAGGAAGGCCGGCAGCGCAGGCGCGATGATCAGGCGCCCGATGCGGCCGGGCACGTCTACCCGCAGCCGACCGCCGACATCGGCCGAGGACTGGCGGAAGAGACCCTCGGTTTCCTCGACGTCGGCGAGGAGCCTCTGGCAGCGCTCGTAGAAGGCAATGCCGTCGTTCGTCAGCGAGACGCGTCGTGTCGTCCGGTTGAGCAGGCGGGCGCCGACGTGCGTCTCGAGATCCCGAATGGCCGTCGAGACCGAGGAGCGCGGCAGGCCGATAGAGCTCGCGGCCTGGGTGAAGCTCGCGCATTCGGCAACCCGTACGTAGATGCGGAAGAGGTCGATGCGGTCCACATCAGGGCCTATTGTTCGATTTCTGCGATCAGTTTTGTCTGAATTGAAGGATTTATGCAATGCGGGGTAACTATGTATCGTCACCTCCGGCACGGTCGCAGAGCGCGGCCGTATTGTCTTCGGAGGTCGAGCGATGGCGGGTCACAGCATCAAGGGAAAGACGGCGCTGATTGCCGGAGGGGCCAAAAACCTCGGTGCCCTCATCGCACGGGATCTCGCCACGCACGGGGCCAAGGCGGTGGCCATCCACTACAACAGCGCCGCTTCCAAAGCCGCTGCGGACGCGACGATTGCCGACCTCAAGGCGCAGGGCGCCGCGGCGTATGCCTTTCAGGGCGACCTGAGCGGGGCGGCGGCCATGGAGAGGCTGTTCGCGGACGCCAAGTCGGCCATGGGCGGGATCGACATCGCGGTCAACACCGTCGGCAAGGTTCTGAAGAAGCCGATCGTCGAGATTTCCGAGGCCGAGTTCGACGAGATGAGCGCGGTCAACTCGAAAGCCGCCTTCTTCTTCATCAAGGAGGCCGGCAAGACGCTGAACGACAACGGCAAGCTCGTGACGCTCGTCACCTCGCTGCTCGGCGCGTTCACGCCGTTCTATGCAGCGTACGCCGGCGGCAAGGCGCCGGTCGAGCATTACACGCGCGCTGCCGCCAAGGAATTCGGTGCCCGCGGAATTTCCGTCACGGCGATCGGGCCGGGCCCGATGGACACGCCTTTCTTCTATCCAGCGGAGGGCGCGGACGCCGTCGCCTACCACAAGACTGCTGCGGCGCTCTCATCATTTTCCAAGACGGGCCTGACCGACATCGAAGACATCGTCCCCTACATCCGTCTTCTGGTTTCCGACGGCTGGTGGATGACCGGCCAGACCATTCTCGTGAACGGCGGCTACACGACGAAGTGAGACTTGACCATAGGTCCGGACAATCGTATTGCCGCGGAGATTTGATCCGTAGGCTTACGAGGATTTGTGCATGCATACCCTTGCGGTAACGGTTGCTGGCCTTGTGCTGCTCGGCATGTTTCTTCTCCTCGCACGCTACTGGTCGCCGCACCGCGGAGTCCTTGCCGTCGCGGCCAAGGCCTTCATTCCCGTCTGGCTGGCGCTCACTCTCCTGAATCTCTGGATCGGCGTCAGCTATGCGGGCTACACTATTCTCCAGGAGTTGCCGATCATGGTGATCACCTTCGGCATCCCGGCTGCCGCGGCGTACGCGGTCATGATGCGCACCAGCGGGCGCAGATGGCCTTGAGAACGAGATAATGGCAGTAGAGGCGCACGGCCCCGATCTCGCAAAGATCGTTGCATTGCTCGGGGCGGCGGTTGTTGCCGTGCCGATCTTCAAGCGCCTCGGCCTCGGCTCCGTGCTCGGCTATCTCGCAGCGGGACTGGTCATCGGACCCTTCGGCCTCGGGCTTTTTGCAGATCCGCAGGCCATCATTCATGTCGCCGAGCTCGGCGTCGTGATGTTCCTTTTCATCGTTGGCCTCGAGATGGAACCCTCGCGCTTGTGGGGGCTCAAACGCGAGATCTTCGGGCTCGGGGCGCTCCAGGTCGGCACATGCAGCGTCCTCCTGTCGCTCGTCGGCGTCGCCATGGGCTTTCCTCTGGGCGTGTCGTTCGTCGCGGCGGCCGGCTTCGTTCTGACGTCGACGGCGATCGTCATGCAGGTGCTGGAGGAGCGCGGCGAGCTCTCGACGCCGGGCGGGCAGCGCATGATCTCCGTGCTTTTGCTCGAGGATCTTGCCATCGTGCCGTTGTTGGCACTGGTTGCATTCCTCGCGCCCGGTGGTGCGGATGCGACGTTGATCGATCGATTGATTGCCGTCGGGATCGGAATTGCCTCGATCGTCGCGCTCATCGTCGTCGGGCGCTACTTACTCAATCCGATGTTCAGCCTGCTCGCAAATGCCAAGGCACGCGAGATCCTGACGGCGGCGGCCCTTCTTGTCGTGCTCGGATCCGCGCTGGCTCTGCAACTCGGTGGCCTGTCCATGGCCATGGGGGCGTTCCTGGCCGGCGTGCTGTTGTCGGAATCGTCATTTCGTCATCAGCTCGAAGCCGACATCGAGCCCTTTCGCGGACTGCTTCTCGGGCTCTTCTTCCTGGGCGTCGGCATGGCGCTCGACCTCGGGGTCATCGCCAACAACTGGCAGCTTGTGCTGACCAGTGTCGTCTCGTTCATGGTGCTCAAGTTCGCCGGCATCTACGGCGTCGCGCGCCTGCTGAGGAGCAGTCAGCGCGAGGCCGTCGAGCGCGCGGTCATCATGTGCCAGGGCGGCGAGTTCGCCTTCGTCCTCTACGCCGCAGCGACGAACGTCGGTCTTCTCACGGGCGAGAGCAATGCCGTGCTGACGGCCGTCATCATCATTTCGATGGTGCTGACGCCGCTGATGATCATCCTGCATGATCGGCTGATGCCGCCGACGGCGCAGTCCATGGATGGCGTCGAGGCCCCGAATGGCCTCCAAGGCAGCGTCCTGATCATCGGGTTCGGCCGCTTCGGGCAGATCGTCAGCCAGCCGCTGCTCGCGCGCGGTCACACCATTTCATTCATCGAGACGGACACCGAGAGCATCCGCGATGGAGCGGAATTCGGCTTCAAGGTGCACTATGGCGACGGCACGCGCCTCGACGTCCTGCACGCCGCGGGCGCGGCCAACGCGCGCGCCATCATCATCGCTATCGACAACCGGGCTGCGACTAAACGAATAGCGGAGATCTGCAAAGCCGAGTTCCCGCTGGTACCGGTTTTTGCGCGGTCGTTCGACCGCACCACGTCGCTCGAGCTCGTTCAGGCGGGTGTGGATTACCAGATCCGGGAAACATTCGAGTCGGCGCTCGCAATGGCGGAAGAGGCGCTCGTCAGGCTGGGATGCGACCAGACGGATGCTGCGGATGTGATCGTCGAGTTTCGCCGTCGTGATGCCGAGCGCTTCGAACTCGAGGCCAGTGGCGGGCTCTATGCCGGTCGCGCGCTCCTGATCGGCAATATTCCCATCGCACAGCGTCGCGGCGAGAAAACTTCTTCATAACTGCACGGCCATACTCTTGGCCGATGGCTGGGCTATGGTCCGCCTCGGACAGGTCCCGTGTGGCGCGGGCAGGTGCAAGATGGAGGGAGATCGGCTGCATGGCGGGCTGGCGGCTCACGGCATTTCGGGCCGGCACGGGCGTGTTGCTTTACGCGATGGCGCTCGCCGGCGCCTCGCTCGCAGCAGCGCAGCGCATTCCGGACGATCTCGCCGCGCGGCTCAACGAGCGGCAGATTGCGGCCTATCGCACGTATCTTGCGGCACGCGCACCCTTCGACCGGCGGCTCGACCAGTACTGGGCGGAGGTGGATTCTCTTCGCGAAAGGCGGCGCGGGAAGCGTGCGGCCGGCGCGGCTTTCACTGCTGCGGACTATGTGGCGGAGCATCCACCGCAATACGACGGTCCGCCGATCCCACCGGATGTTGCGAAGGTTATCGCCAGCTTGCGCCCGCCGAAGCCCGATACCGAGATTGCCGGCCTGCATGATTTTCTCGCCGCCGCGAAGTCTCAGTACGGCTACGTCCCCGCGGCGATCCCCGAGCGCGAGTTCAAGCGCCGCTATGCCCAGGAGGCGCTGCGCGTCGGCCTCACGAAGGCGCAGGTGATCGACGTCTATGCGCTCGAGACCGGCGGGCGTGGTGTCTACGACATGCAGGCGGGTATCGATCCGGAAACGCGCAAGGGCCGGCCGATCTCGACGGCGCTCGGCTATGCGCAGCTCCTTGCCGGCAACTCCGTCAACGAGGTGGCCAAGCACGGCGGTTCGTTCATCAACCGGCTCGAGGATCTGGCGCGCGCGCAGGGCGTCTCGCCGGGCCGCGCGGCCTACCTCAAGCGCAAGGCCGCGATCGTGCGCAACATGGTGCGCGCGGCGAAGTCCGTTCCCTACCAGTGGGGCCGCCACGTCGCGCTTGGGAATACGCCGCGCGGGCAGGGTATTCATGCGCTGAACCTCGACCCCGATGTCGGGCCGTGGCTGCAGGTCATCAAGCTCAGGGGCGTTCTCGATCACGGATTGCAGGCGGGTCGCACGTCGCTCTCGGGGCCGGAGCTGGAACTCATGAATCTCGCGGGCCCGGGTACCGGTCTCGAGATGATGACCCCGCTCGGACGGCGCATGTCGACGAGCAACTTCTTCAGCCGCGCCGCCTATGGGCGCAACACGATCGTGCGTGAGAAGACCGGCGCCGAGCTGCTGGCCGCGCTCGAACAGCGGATGCGCGTCAACGAGAAGCAAGCAGGTGCGGTCGAGTTCGCGCGCATCTTCGACGAGTTGGCGCGCAGCCGGCGCTAAGCGTCTTTGGACTTGAAATTCGTTCCTTGCCTAGCTGCGAAGCGCGGCGAATTTCAAGTCCGTTGCTCTAGGCAGCACGGCGACGCTTTTTCCATCAGCGCCTGGGATTGCACAGCGACGCAAACCGACTATTGTGCAGCGCAGTATCGCCCTTCGACGCTCCGACAAGGACGCCCCCATGGCCACCGCTCAACGCGCCGCGCCCGCGGCTTCTGCGCCCGATCTCGATGCCTGCGCCAGTGCTCTCACGGCGGCAGAGCGGCTCCTGCAACTTGCGCGAAGCGCGGTGAATGCCAAGTCGGTCTCAGCCGGGCGCAGCGAGAGTGCCCAGCACGCGCTGCACGGTCTTGCCTGGCTTGCGACCTATGTCGAGGCGCTGCGCCAGATGCTCGGCTGGGCGCAGCGGCTCGAGGGCAACGGCCGCGCGGGGGAGATGGAGCGGCTGCTGCTCAGCGCGGCCTTTGGCGAGTATCTCGCTCAGATCGGCGGTGGCATTCCCATGAGCCAGGGCGAGATCGTGCGCCCGGGGCAGCTCGGCATTCCGGCAGCGGAGGTGGCGCGCTTTCTCGCCGAGCCTGCGGTGGCGGAGCTTGTCGAGCACGGCTTCTCGGAGGACGTGAAGGCGCGCATTGCCGCGCTCATCGCGGATCAACCGGCGGCGACGACATTTGGCGATACGGGATTGGATGAGACGCTCGCCGCCATGCGCGAGGAAATGCGCAAGTTCGCCGTCGAGAAGGTCATTCCGCACGCGCACGCGTGGCATCTCGAGAACCAGTACATTCCGCTCGATGTCATCGCCGAGATGAGCGCCATGGGCGTGTTCGGCCTGACGATCCCCGAAGAGCATGGCGGCCTCGGGCTCGGCAAGGAGAGCATGTGTCTCGTCTCGGAGGAGCTTTCGCGCGGCTATATCGGCGTCGGCTCGCTCGGCACGCGCTCGGAAATCGCGGGCGAGCTGATCCTTCAGAACGGCACGGACGAGCAGAAGGCGAAGTATCTGGGCAGGATCGCCTCGGGCGAAATCCTGCCGACGGCCGTGTTCACGGAGCCGAACACGGGCTCCGATCTGGCCTCGCTCAAGACTCGGGCGGAAAAGCACGGCGACGTTTACAAGGTCTATGGCCAGAAGACGTGGATCACGCATCCCGTGCGTGCGGATGTCATGACGCTGCTCGTGCGCACGAACCCGAACGAGCCGGGCTACAAGGGTCTCTCGATGCTGCTCGCCGAGAAGCCGCGCGGGACGGACGCAAATCCTTTTCCGGCCGAGGGCATGA
This sequence comes from Pseudomonadota bacterium, assembly GCA_963205015.1. GTDB lineage: Bacteria > Pseudomonadota > Alphaproteobacteria > Rhizobiales > Hyphomicrobiaceae. Next base: position 646 of record CAUJKI010000464.1, on the reverse strand, counting down.
CCGGTGGCGAGATCGAGGTGCTCGGCTATCGCGGCATGAAGGAGTTTGACATCTCCTTCGACGGCTTCGAGGTGCCGGTGGGCCAGCTTCTCGGCGGTGCGGAGGGGCAAGGCTTCAAGCAGCTCATGGCGACTTTCGAATCGGCACGCATCCAGACGGCGGCGCGGGCCGTGGGTGTCGCCCAGTCGGCCATGGACCTCGCCCTTAAGTATGCGTTGGAGCGCGTGCAGTTCGGCAAGCCGATCTATGCTTTCCCGCGCGTCGCCAACAAGATCGCAATGATGGCCGTCGAGACCATGGTGGCGCGCCAGATCACCTACTATGCCGCGCGCGAGAAGGACGAGGGGCGACGCTGCGATCTCGAAGCGGGTATGGCCAAGCTGCTCGCTGCGCGCATTGCCTGGTCGAATGCCGACAATGCGCTCCAGATCCATGGCGGCAATGGCTTTGCGCTCGAGTATCCCGTCTCGCGGGTTCTGTGCGATGCGCGCATCCTGAATATCTTTGAGGGGGCGGCCGAGATCCAGGCGCAGGTCATCGCCCGGCGCCTGCTCGAAGGCGCCAACTGACAAAGCCCTCTGTTTGAAGGCGCGAACCACGGCTCGGCTGCGTCGCGACCGCCCTTCTGCTATTCTGACAGGGGTCG
>CAUJKI010000463.1 GCA_963205015.1 Pseudomonadota bacterium | reverse complement strand
CCCGAGCCTGGGCGCAAGCACGTCAGCCTTCAAAGCCTCAAAGCCGTTCCGCGCGAGCGTCTTCAAACCGAATTCAATCCAGTCTTGCGCAGTCAGCCGCTTGGTCATCGGGTCGCACCATATAGTCGTGTATTGAAACCGCAATGCATCGACTTACATACCATACACTACTGTATGGAGATGGCGCATGCGAGATTTGGCGCTTCAAGCAGCAGGCGTGCTGGCCATCCTTGTCGCAATCGCGCACGGCGTGATTGCTGAGCTGAAAGTCTTCTCCCGAGCGCGCATAGAGCCGCGAGGGATCCAAAGGCTTTTGCGCATGGTCTGGCAGGCCAGCACAGTCGACTGGATCGCCATCGGCTTCCTGCTCATTGCCGTGCCCGCGCTCGGCACGGAAGGTGCCCGTCCATGGGTCATCGCTGTGGCTGTTATCGTTTACGGCTACGCCGCAATCGGAAACGCCGTTGCCACGCGGGGGCGGCACATAGGCTCGGTCTTGATGCTCGCTGTTGTCGCCCTTGCGTTGATGGGTCTCTAGCCGGAGCACCATCACCCAAGCCGAAGTCACTGCTGAAGAGCAACCATCGGAGCTCAAGGTCATGCGTATCCTCGTAGCTGGCGCGACCGGTGCCATAGGTCGAGCCCTTCTGCCTTGCCTCGTAAACGCCGGACACAGCGTCGTCGGCACCACGCGAGCTGCCAACAAGACCGCCCACATCCGACAACTGGGGGCCGAGGCGCTCGTCGTGGACGGCCTCGATCGCGAAGCGATGGGCCAAGCCGTCCGGTCCGCGAGCCCGGACGCGATCGTTCACGAGATGACAGATCTCAAAGGCGCCGCGGATCTACGGCACTTCGAACGAGCTTTTGCGGTCAGCAATCGTTTGCGCACCGAGGGAACCGATCACTTGCTTGCAGCAGCGCGAGGCGCGGGCGTTAAGCGCTTCATTGCGCAAAGCTTCTGTGGCTGGCCCTACGCGAGGACCGGCGACAACATCAAGAGCGAGGACGATCCGCTCGATCCCGATCCTCCGCAGCAACTGCGCCGCACGCTGGATGCCATCCGCTATCTTGAACGCACAGTCACGCAGGCGTCCGATGTTGGTGGCATCGTGCTGCGGTATGGCGCTTTCTATGGCTCCGGAACCGGCGTGTTCGACGGTCCGCTTGTCGAGCAGGTCACCCGACGACGTGCACCTATTATCGGTAGCGGCAACGGCTGGTGGTCGTTTGTCCACATCGAGGATGCGGCCGCCGCAACGGCGTTGGCCATCGAAAAGGGTTCGCCTGGGAACGTCTACAATATCGTCGACGATGATCCTGCCCCGGTGCGCGAATGGTTGCCGGCTCTTGCCGCTATGCTCGGCGCCAAGCCGCCACGGCGCATTCCCGTATGGCTGGCCAGAATCGTCGCAGGCGATCACCTGGTTACGATGATGACGCAAGCGCGAGCAGCCTCCAACGCCAAGGCAAGGTGCGATCTCGACTGGCATCCCCTGCATCCAAGCTGGCGGGAGGGATTTACCGAGATCATAAGATTACGCGGCATTACAACAGCTGCATCTTAAATCTTCTGGCTTTCCCGACGCGTGCAGCCGTAAGTCCGTTCGCGGAACGACCGCCTGAGGGTTCGGCTACGTTGACGTCAGATTGCTCTGCCCAGAATGCGTGCTGACAAGCTGCTGGACCGAAAACGCGACCACCCGGGCAGCCCCCACCCTCCACGCCAGTTTAGCCATTCGCGACGGCTCGAGATCGAACCGACATGGGAACCCGCCTGCACGTGCCAGTTCACGATGCCGAACAGGCTATGCGGCTTGAGCACCGCATGCACCGCGCGCGCAAAGGCGGCTTGGTCGAGGACGCCATGAAACGTGTTCGCCATGAGGACGTAGTCGACTGTCTCCGGAAGTACTTCCGCAACATTGCGCGCATCTGTGCATATCCATTGCCGCACACTGCCACCGTGTCGGGCGACCTCCGCCACGGCCTGATCAATCATGGTTTGGTCGAGATCGAGAGCGTAGACCTTGCCGTCCGCGAGCTTCGCCAGAGGCGCCGTGAAGGTGCCGTCGCCGCAGCACAGATCGAGGACCGTCGTGTCGGCGCGAATGCCGAGCAGATGCAGGACGCGCTCCGGATCCGGCCAGAGCGCCGTCCACCATGCGCGATCAGGCATAGAAGTGGCAGGAAACAGCCCAGTCATGCCAGCTGCCAACCAGCCTCGAGCGGCGCCTCGAAGTCGACGAGCAGAGGCTGGCGTCCGCACGAGGCGATCACTTCGACTGTTGCGAGAGGCGGGTGGGCTGTCGGCTCTCCGATGCCTAGCTCAGCAAACCGGGCGAAGAGACGTGCTTGCGCTTTGCCCTGCCCCGCCACCTGAAGCACGTGCCCGGCGAGCAGCGCTACGCCCGTCAGCATGATGCGCAGAACGCCGAAATGCGCGATCAGTGATCCCGTAACGAAGGATGGCAGAAACATGCCGAGCACGTGCAGCTGGATGACCGTCGCCGCCGTCGTGAGATCATGATGATGATGCACCATGGCGAGTGGCGTCGCCGTCATCGCCAGGATCATGACGCCATAGCCGGTCGCAGCGCCGAACAAGGCGACGAGATAGGCGGGCTGGCCCACGATCGTGCTCCATGCCCGGCCTCGTAATGCATCGCCGAACTCAGCCTTCGCGGTCGGAATGTTGAGGCCGAGCAACGCGCCTGCTGCGATCATCGACACCAGCGCCAGAAGAAGAAACGAGCCGACATACTGCGGTTCGAGAAGCGGCCCGCCGAAGCGACCAAGCATCGGTCCGGCCAGCGCGGCCACGACGCCCCCGGCGAGGACGAGCGAGATCGCCCGCGGCCGGAAGCGATCGTCCGCCACCTCGCTGGCCGCGAAGCGGTAGAACTGTGCGAAGGCCTGGTATGAGCCGACCAGAAACGTGCCGAAGCAGAAGAGCGCGAGACTGCCGAGCCAGATCTCTGAGGCCGCGGCGATACCTCCGGCCGATCCGAGCAGCGCACCGGCAATGAAACCCGCGCGTCGCCCGATGTGCACCATCCATAGGGACGCCGGAAAAGTCGTCACGGCAGTTCCGAGGAACATCGCCGCGATCGGCATCGTGGCGAACTCGCGACGCGACGCGATCTGGCCGCCGGCGAGACCGCCGACCGTCATCACGAGTACCGACGCGGTCTGGAACAGGGCCTGGTGCGTTTCTCGCAACCTCGAGCCTTATCCAGTTCCCTTGCGACGGCCCGTAAATACATAACCTGAGCCATAGACCGTCTTGAATGGCGGCGGGTGTGCGCTCGCGGCTTCAACCTTGCGCCGCAAGCGCTGCACTACAGCGTCCAGATTGCGTGTATCCCCACGCGGGCTCAAGCGGCTGCGCTCCTGCGGCGTATTCGGCGCGTCCATAAGCGGTTTGAGGAAAGCGATCTCCGTCCCGGTCAGCGATACAGCCACACCATCCGGCGTCATGAGCTGCCAATGAGCCTCATCCAGATCCCACACTGGAGCTGTGGGATCTGCGCTTGAAGAAGGTGACGATCGCAACCGCCGCATGAGATTGCGGCAGCAGGCGTCGATCTCGCGTAGAGAGGCTGTCTTGACTAGGTAGATGTCAGCGCCCACGCTCAGCCCAGCCAGCCTGTGCGCCTCATCGCTGAACGCCGTAAGCATGATGATACCTACAGCGAGGTCGTACTTCTGTCGCGCAGCCGCAGCAACAGTGAAGCCGCTGCCATCGGGCAGCGAGAGATCGAGAAGTATGATATCGGGTCGCCTCTTGTCGAGCACGCCCAGGCTTTCCTTGCATGATGCGGCTTGATCGACGCGAAAGCCGCGAGCGGCGAGATACTCGGCAAGGTCTCCACGCAACGCCGGCTCATCCTCGACGACGAGCACATGTGCGTCACCCTGCATGGCTCACTCCACCAAACTCGATCGAAACGACGGTGCCGCCACCTTCACGCGGCCGGAGTGCGATCGCACCGCCACGCGTGGCCAAGAGCTTGCGGACCGTATACAGGCCAAGTCCGACGCCCGGAATCCCGTCTGTATTCGGCGCGCGATAGAACCTCTCTCCGAGACGTGATTGCCCGCCATCAGGACCTAAGCCGAGACCGCGATCCTCTACCGTAAGCATGGCACGGCCATTGCGCTCGGTGAGATACACATCGACGAGGCTCTGCGCGGGTGAATACTTCAGCGCATTATCGACGATGTTGGAGAATATGATGCCAATCATTCTCCTGTCTCCCGTGAAGGGCAGTCGCTCCGGAAGATCGAGTGCAAGGCGAGGCGACGACGCCAAATTCCGGATCTCAGCGGCGAGATCGAAGCGCTCGGGCATGTCATGGCGCTCGATCTCCCGGGTTTCAGCGAGGAATTGCTCGACGAGTGCGCTCATTCGGGCGATTGCAGAGCGGATCTGATCGACACGCCGCGTCGCTGCTGGATCGGCGCCCCCATCCTGAGTTGCGAGCAACTCGCTCGAGCGCGATGCAATGGCAATCGGCGTGCGAAGTTCATGGCTCAGCATGAGAAGCTGAGCATGCTCCTCGTCGATGCGCGCCAGCAGCTGGGCGCGCAGACGAACACCGACCAGAATGGCCGTCATCACACCTTTGACTAGGAACGACAGTAAATGCATCAGCATGTAGAGCGAGAGCAGAGGATTGGGATCGAGAAGACTTTTTGACGGAGCAAACCAAGCGCTAACACCCCAAGCCGCACCAATCAGCGCGATCGTCGTGCTCCATGCGACGGTGACGCGACGCAAAGCTACAGGCTGCGTCGCATCGCGGAGGAACAGCAGAGCGCATCGCCCGTAGCAGAGCATACTGGCGAAGGCCAGGATGGAAATACGCAGCGTGATATCTTCCGGGCGCAACCAGAGCAAAAGCGGCCACGTCACGGCGACGCCGAGCAACAGAAGCAACTGCAAGCGACGGGGTGGGGCCTGCCCAAGAAACCGTGCGAAGCCCTCGAGCATGAGCACGCCGCTCAAAGTCAGCAGCACGTTGCCAACCCAGAGAGAGATGAACGAATTCAAGGCGGGCGCGAGGACGAGCAAAAACAGTCCGGTACCGCGCGCAGCGAACGTCAGCGCGAGAGGAAGCATGCCGGGTATTTGCAGCTGAGCGCGCCACAGCAATAGCCCGCAGAGGCAGAACAAGACGTCAGCCAGGATCGAAACGACAAAGATGGTGGCTGCGTCCAACATGCGCCGCAATGTTCGAGTGCTTCGCGCAAGTTGGCAAGAAGGGCATTTGGTCAGAATTGGTTAGAATTCACCCGAAATAGAAATAATAGGATCGTATCTGACGTTCATATTGCAGATGATGCGGGAAGTTTTTCAATTATCCCGGCGCCAACTATTTTTTGCGCCGAAGAATCAGATAAGGCCCAAAATATTACCAGGTGCTTACCGGCCTCCAAAATAGGCTTGTCCGTTTGGGAATGATCTGCGCCCGGCAGGCTGCCCGTTTGGCTGCTGAAATGCTCGTCGTATGGCTTCGTCCGATCACATGAATGCTGCGGAACTATTCGGCGTAAGCCGGCCACCTGCGGCTCTGATGCGTACCTGAAATGTCCGAGTTGGATAGCTGCTGTCGCGTGTGCGATTGCGCCTCGTTCCCTCTTGCGCAACGAGCCGCTCGACGCAAACGCCGGCAGGCATGGCAATTCGCAATAGAGGTCAGGGCGGCGCATGAATTGCCTGTATTGCACATCAGCGAAAGCCGCCCAGCCCATTGGCCGAGCCGCGGGGACGCGAGGGCGCAGCGTCAGATTTCTGGCCGTGCTCGCTTTTGGGTTGGCCGCCGCGACCAGCACGGCTCTTGCGCAGACCCTCGATAGCCCCTTGCTGGATGTCTCGACGCAATCCAGTGTCGCCCCCATCGCGGGCTCACCCGGCACCGGTGAGAATGGTTTCACAGGAAGTGCAGGTGGCTACCGCTGCAACCAGATGACTTGGGGGCTTGCCTGCGCAGACTTCTACAGGTTTGGCACCTTCTCTACTTTCAACGGTGGCAATGGAACGAACGCGCCGAGCGGTTCGGCGTCGACGCACTTCACGAACAGCGACAACTCGGTCCTCTCAGCCACGACGATCGGTGATCCCGCAATCGGTTCTTACGTCGTGTCGGTGATGCAGCTTGCAAGTGCCATGCAGCAGAGCACGAGTTCCGGCTCGGGACTGCTTGCGAGCACCATCTTGAACGGTGGCGATCCTTTCGATGTGATCATCACGCCGCAAGGCGGCGCGCCGATCCCGATCCAAATGGGCGCCGGTTCGACGCTCAGCGACCTCAACGCCCAGATCGCAGCGCGAGGTGGCGGCGTGTTCTCTGCCAGCATCGCCACGGTCGAGACTACGCCGGGAGATCTAGCAACACAGGTCGGCATACTCACGATCTCGGGCGCGGTTGGCGCCGGCAATGATTTCACGGTGACGACCGTCGCGCGCGACGCCGCGGGAGATCCTCTCGAAGCGGGTGGTTTGCCAGTGGCCGTGCCGGAACTCGCGTTCGCTCCGCCGGCGCCCGTGACCTACACTGACCCCGTGACCGAATTGCCCGTGACGATGACGCCACTTGGCGCCCAGT
>CAUJKI010000462.1 GCA_963205015.1 Pseudomonadota bacterium | reverse complement strand
GCCTGGGCGACGCCGGCGACGATCAAGCGCCTCGTCGGCGCTGTGCGCGGACGCTGGCCGGATCTCGAACTGGCGCTCCACCTCCATGACACGCGCGGCATGGGGATCGCGAACGCGTATGCCGGGCTCGAGATGGGCGTCGCGATCTACGATGCGGCTGTGGCCGGCCTCGGCGGCTGCCCCTTCGCGGCGCACAAGAGCGCGGCGGGGAATGTCTGCACCGAGGATCTCGTCTTCATGTGCGAGGAAATGGGCATTTCGACGGGGGTCGATCTCGAGCGCCTGGTCGAGACGGCGTTGCTTGCCGAGGAGATCGTCGGCCATCCGCTCCCCGGTTCGGTCAAGGGTGGCGGCACCCTGCAGCGGCTGCGCGACCAGATCCGCGCCGCCAAGGCCGCCTGATACGGCGGTGGTGCCGCCGACACCGGCGCCCTTTGCCGTTGGGCCATGCGTGTACGGCCTTGATGGGTGAGACAGAACGGCCCACAATGCGGACCGAACAGGCGCGAAGCGCCCCAGTGCGGCTGTCGCGCACGAGCAATCACAAGAGCAGGCGATGACCCCGATCTCAGCCCTCCAGAAGACCGCCGAAGCCCTCATGGCCAAGGCAGCGATCGAAATCCCCGATGACTATCTCGGGGGCCTCCGCCAATGCGCCAATACCGAGAAGGGTGATCTCTCCGCTTTCGTCATCCAGGCCATGCTCGAGAACTACGAGGCGGCCAAAGAAGACCGCCGTGCCATGTGCGGCGATACGGGTGTGCCGCGCTGGTATGTGAAGATCGCCAATGACGCGCGCATCGAGGGCGGGCCGGTGGCACTCGAGACGGCGCTCCGCCGCGCGACCGCAAGTGCTACGCAGTCGATCCCGCTCCGGCCGAACCGCGTGCACCCCCTCTGGCGCACGGACCACGACAACAATTGCGGCATCGGCGCGCCCGAGATCGAGTATTCCTTCCATCCCGAAGGTGACTGGATCGATCTCACGACCGTGCACAAGGGCGGTCTTTTCGGCTCCGACTATCGGATGCTCTTTCCCGGTGACGGCATCGACGGCATCAAGCGCTTCTACCTCGACACGCTGATCGCCTTCGGCAAGCGCGGGCTCGCCTGCCAGCCGGCCATCGTCGGCGTCGGGCTCGGCGGCTCGAAGGACATTTCCGTGGTGCTCGGCAAGCAGGCGGCGTGCCTGCGCACGGTCGGCGACCGCAACCCCGATCCGAAGATCGCCGCGCTCGAGAATGAGCTCAAGGAGATCGGCAATTCGATCGGCATGGGCGCCATGGGCTTCATGGGCTCGAGCATGGTCGTCGACTGCCACATCGAGGTCGGTTACTGCCACACGGGCGGGATGCCCATGAGCGTACACATGTTCTGCCTGTCGTCCCGGCGCGCGACGGCGCGCATCTACCCCGATGGCCGCGCGGAGTTTCGCACGGACCCGATCTGGTTCACGGACTACATGCGCCGGAGCGGCGTCGAGTGGGAAGGAGCGCCTGCCGAGCGCCCGCAGGCCGCCGAGTAGGCTCAGGGCGCGCCGCCAGGGCTGTGCCCGCCGGATCTGGGCGCTGCCGTCTGATGCATGACCCACTCAAGGAAGGGCGGTGCGCCGCCGGCGACATCGAGAACGACAAGCGCCGGGTTCCCGTAAGGGTGCAGGCTGCGCACGACTTCGATGACCGTCTCAGCGAGAGTCGCGCGCGATTTGATGATCATCGCACACTCCTCGTCCTGCTGGCGCCTGCCCTCCCAGACATAGATCGCGATCATCACGGGCAGGATGTTCACGCAGGCGGCAAGCCCGTCGTCGACCAGCCGCCCGCCGATGCGTTCCGCCTCCGCGCGCGAGGGAAAAGTCGCATATACCAGGATCGGCTTATCTTTTTCCATTGCTTGCGCCCGCCTTCCCACGCCCTCTAAAGTGCGCCGCGCGCCCCTCCTGCCGCTTCGGGCATCGTAAAGGGCGCTGCCTCTGGATGGAAGCCGATGGCCGAGAGTGCGCGGAAGTTCGAGCGGATCGCCTTTGTGGCGAGCGACGTGCCGGAGGCGCGCAGCGCGCTCGACCAGCTCGTCGCGCGCTACGGCAATGCCGCGCCGGGCGAAGCCGATGCCATCGTTGCGCTCGGTGGCGACGGCCTCATGCTGCAGACGCTGCACCGCTTCATGCGCGACCGCATCCCCATTTACGGCATGAACCGGGGTTCGGTCGGCTTCCTGATGAACGAGTTCAGCGAGAACGACCTCATCGGGCGCCTCGAGCGCGCTGTCGTGACGAGGATCCATCCGCTCGCCATGAAGGCCATCGATGCGGGCGGCAAGAGCCATGAAGGTCTTGCCATCAATGAGGTGGCCCTCTTCCGCCAGACGTATCAGGCGGCGAAGCTAGCGGTCTCGGTGAACGGGCAGGTGCGCCTCGACGAGTTGATCTGTGACGGCGTGCTCGTGTCGACGCCCGCCGGCTCCACCGCCTACAACCTGTCGGCTTACGGCCCGATCATCCCGATCAATGCGCAGCTACTCGCGCTGACCCCAATCAGCCCCTTCCGGCCGCGGCGCTGGCGTGGCGCGCTCATTGCCAATTCGGCGCGGATTGGCATCGCCATCCTCGAGCCAGACAAGCGGCCGGTGAGCGCGGTGGCCGACAACCTCGAGTTCCGCTCCGTCGTTCAGGTCGAGATCTCGCAGGCATCGGACATCGACCTCTTCATGATGTTCGATCCGGACCATGATCTGGACGAGCGCATCCTGTCGGAGCAATTTCGTTATTGAAAGCACTGGCAGAAGAAGTGTGTTTGCTGTCTAGTGCGCGCCGCGTGCTGTCGAATGATGCGGGTTAATCAAGAACATAGGAACGAATTCCTGCGCCTTGTCGAGTAGGCGCGCCCGCGCCATGCAGTCCGGCGAGCACGAGATTTGGGACGGAGACACCCATGGCGGGACTGTACTTCGAGGAGTTCGAGGTCGGGCGCGTATTCGAGCACCCGATCACCCGAACAGTGACTGAGATGGACAACATGATGTTCTCCTGTCTCACGCTCAACACGCAGCCGCTCCACATCGATCATCACTTCGCCGCCAAGACCGAGTGGGGCAAGCCCCTCGTCAACAGCCTCTTCACGCTCGGCCTGATGATCGGCATTTCGGTCGCGGACACCACGCTCGGCACGACGATCGGCAACCTCGGCATGACGGACGTGCGCTTTCCGCACCCGGTCTTTCACGGCGACACGCTACGCGTGACGACGGAGATCGTGTCCGTGCGCGATAGCCAGTCACGCTCGGATGCGGGGATCGTCGAGTTCCTTCATCGCGCCTACAACCAGGACGGCGTGCTCGTCGCCGAGTGCCGCCGCGCCGGCTTCATGCGCAAGGCGCCTGTCGCCGCTTAGGGTGGATCGGCCGCTCCGAGAGCGCTATATGCGGGCCGTAGCCGCGCGATCCGCGCAAAGGGAGGGCTCATGCGCTCATTGCTCTTCGTTCCCGGCGATAGCGATAGAAAACTCGCCAAGGCAATGGCCAGCGGCGCCGATGCGCTGATCCTCGATCTTGAGGATTCCGTTGCGCCCGCAAACCGCCCGGCGGCGCGTGCGCTCACCGCAGCTTTCGTGCGCGAGACGCGCGCAAGCGCGGGCGCGCCGTCCCTCTATGTGCGCATCAATCCGATCGATGGCGCGGACTGGGAGGCAGACCTCGATGCGGTAATGGCTGCGCAGCCGGACGGTATCATCATGCCGAAGCCGAATTCCGGGGAGGACGTGCATCGTCTCTCGATCGCGCTCGGACATGCCGAGAGCGAGGCGGGGATCGCCTCGGGCGCGACGCGCATCCTGCCGATCGTGACGGAGACGCCGATCTCGGTGCTGAACCTGCACTCCTATGTCGGGGCGAGCACGCGCATGATCGGTATGAGCTGGGGCGCGGAAGATCTCGGCGCAGTGGTCGGCTCGCTCGCGAACCGCGACGCGCGCGGCCAGTTCACATCGCCTTATCGCCTTGTGCGCGATCTCTGCCTGATCACGGCCGCCGCCGCGGCTGTCGAGCCGATCGATACCGTCTACGTCAACTTCCGCGACCGCGAGGGGCTCGAGGCCGAGACGCGCGAGGCGCGCCGCGACGGCTTCACGGGAAAGATGGCCATCCATCCTGATCAGGTCGGGCCCATCAACGCCGTCTTCACGCCGAGCGCGGCGGAGATCGAGCACGCGCGGGCTGTCGTCGCGGCGTTTGACGGCGCAGCAGGTGTCGCGAGTCTCGACGGCAAGATGCTCGACAAGCCGCACCTCGTACTCGCCGAAAAGGTCCTCGCGCGGGCGAAGGCTGCGGGGATGATCGCTTAGGGCTAAGCCGTCGATCGTAGGACGAAGCCGGACGCAACTGTCTCGTCTTCCGCCAGCACCTCGACACGATCGACGCGCGCAGCGGGCGGACCGGCATGACAGCGCTCGACCATCTCCTCGATTGCGGCGGGCGTGCCGGCGATCACGGCTTCGACACCGCCGTCGCGGCGATTGCGCACCCATCCGTCCAGGCCGAGCGCCGCGGCGGCGCGCTCGACGAACATGCGGAAGCCCACGCCCTGCACGCGCCCTTCGATCCTGAGCCGCACGGTACGCCGGCTGCTCAAGTTTCGTCTCCGTCAGTAGCCGACGGCCATGCCGTCCTTACGTGGGTCGGAGGCGCCGATCAGGATGCCGGTCGCTGGATCGATCTGCACGATCTGCCCGCCGCCCCAGGGATCGTCGCGCCAGCTCACCGGATGTCCCGCTGCCGCGAGGCCCTCGTAGACGGCTTTCGGCATCGAGGTCTCGAGCTGTAGCGTGCCGTCTTCGAAGAAGGCACGAGGATGGTCGAGCGCGGTCTGCGCGTCCATGCCGTAGTCGAGGATGTTGGTCATGACGTAGGCATGGCCCATGGGCTGGAAGTTGGCGCCCATGACGCCGAACGACATCCACGGCTTGCCATCCTTGAAGGCCATCGCGGGCACCAGCGTGTGCATCGGCCGCTTGCCGGGTGCGATGCAGTTGCGATGCTTGGGGTCGAGAACGAAGCCCTGCCCGCGGTTCTGGAGCGTGATGCCGGTCTTGCGCGTGACGATGCCGGTTCCGAAGCCGGAGAACAGAGAATTGATGAACGAGACCGCCATGCCGCCGCTGTCGACGACGGTCATGTAGATGGTGTCGGTGCCGGACGGCTGGGGCACGGGGCCGAGGTCTTCACGGCGCTTCTTGCGGTCGATGCGGGAGGCGAGCTCGTTGATCGTCGTATCGCTCAGCATGTGCTCGACGGGCACGTTCGCCATTACCGGATCGGCGACGAAGGCGTCGCGCATGGCGTAAGCGAGGCGGCTTGCCTCGGACATGACGTGATAGCGCTCGACGGACAGCGGATCGGTGCCGAGCGTGCCGAGGCGGTCGAGGATGCGCAGCATGATCAGGGCGACGATGCCCTGGTTGTTCGGCGGCATCTCGTAGAGGTCGGCGCCGCGGTACTTGACCGAGATCGGTTCGACATAGGTCGCTTTCTGGGCGGCGAAGTCCTCCATGGTGTGGAGGCCGCCGAGCTCGCGCAGCTCCGCCACCATGTCAGCGGCGATCTCGCCGGTATAGAAGGCGTCACGGCCCTTCTCGGCGATGGCGCGGAGCGTCTTGCCGAGCTCAGGGAAGCGTACGATCTCGCCGACCTTTGGGGCGCGGCCGCCGGGCAGTAGATGCTGACGCGCTCCGGGATGGGCCTTCAGCTTCTCGGTGAGCTTGCCCCAGTCGTGGCCCACGCGCGGGGAGACGACGTAGCCGCCCTCGGCGTACTCGATGGCCGGGGCCAGCACATCGGCAAGCGTGCGCGTGCCGTAGTCCTTGAGCAGCGTTGCCCAGCCATCGATCGCGCCCGGCACCGTGACCGCATGCGGCGACTGCGTGACGATCTTGGCGATGCCCTGCTTGGCGTACCACTCGGGCGTCGCCGCCATCGGCGCGCGGCCTGAAGCGTTGAGAGCGACCGGATTGGTGCCCGGCTTCGCGATGATGGCGAAGCAGTCGCCGCCGATCCCCGTCATCGCGTGCTCGACGACGCACATCACGGCCGTTGCAGCGATCGCCGCATCGACGGCATTGCCGCCCTTTTTCAACTGCTCGATGGCTGCGACGCTCGCCAGCGGGTGCGATGTCGCAACCATGGCGCGCGTGGCATAGACCGGCGAGCGGCCGGGGAAGGCGAAATTGCGCATCGAGAACTCCTTTGGGGCAGATCGGGCGCGGCGGGCGCCATGGCGGAAATTGGGGCGCGGACGCGCTTGGCATTATGTCTACCAGCCGGCACGCGCGACGCCAACCGCAGGCACGGCCAGGGTGCCATGCGAGCGTGCCACGTCGTGCTCGGGATTTGCCGGAGCTTTCTTGTCGGTCGGAGGTCTTGCGCACTTCGTCAGTGTGCTGACCGGACTATGTCTCGGTGCGTACAAAAGCGATCGACCGAGGCACGGGCTGCGGCTCGGTCGATCAGGTCCGCTCTGAAGGTGGGGATCAGGCCCCGCTGCACTTCGGCGGTGCTTCCCTGGCACGGCGCCACACGAAGGTCTCGCTCAGGAACTTCACGCCCATGTAGCCCTTGACCTGGAGGGTCTCGGGATTGCGCAGGCGCAGCTCGAGGTCGAAAGACGAGCCCTGTTCGGGATCGTAGATCCAGCCTTTGTCCCAAGATCCATTAGCCTGCGGCTTCACATCGCCGATGATCTGCAGGCCGCAGATGGGCTGGCCGCGCCGGGCGGCGTTCTTGTTGAGCGTGTCGCGAAGCGGTTGGCCTTTCGGGTCGTTCGGGTCTTTCATCCAGACAATGCGCCCGCAAAGGTTAGCCGCCTCAGGCGTGCCAGGCGCGGCGCCGGGAACGCATGGGGCAATCTCGACCGCGCCTCTGCCGGTGTGGTCGATCCAAATGCCGCTTGGACTTGTCTCGGGCGCAGGTGGTACGGGCACTGCCGCTTGAGCACCCTTACGCTGAGGCTGTTGCTGCGCATCGGCGGCAGGCACTGCAAGGGCGACAAGGAGAGCCGCCAGGGTCATCGTCGGAAGGGTGGCCGCCGGTCCGCGGCGCACACGCCCTTGGCTGGGGGATGTCGTGGCCATGGGGTCATCCTGATCTAAGCTGCCATAGCAGGGTCGAAAGTACCGGTCGGTGGTGGTAAATTCTTCAAGTGTGGCAGCGGCAAGGCGACACAGGCTCGCACGGCCGCCTTGATTTTGCCTCAGGCTGCGGGGTATTCGGCGCCAGCAGCTCTCTTGCCGGTCAAGCGAGAGACGGTTGCGGCGGTTTACCACGATTGCCGCAGGTGGCATCGGATGCCCACCTTCCCTATATAACGGGCTTCGGGACACATCAGTTTCCAGGCCCATTCCAGAACGGACGACCGTGGGGTCGAGGCGGGGACCCATCCGAGGACGGCTCCCAGGAGAGCCGGCGCCGGGCAGACGGCAGTGGGCATTCAGGGTTTTCTTGGCGTCGGGCAAGGACAGTTTGGCATTCCCATGGTTTTGACGCTTGCGTTTCGCAATCTCGTTCATGACCGCGTGCGCCTGGCGGTCACGCTTGTCGGCATTCTGTTCGCGATCGTTCTGGTCGCGGTCCAGCTCGGGCTCTACCAGGGTGCCCGCAAGATGATCATCTCCATGATCGACAATGCCCAGGGCGAAATCTGGATCACGGCGTTCGGCGCCAAGAGCTTCGAGGAAGCGGGCCTGCTCTCGGGCCGCGAGCGCCACGCCGTCCTGTCGGTGCCGGGTGTGCAGGGCGTGACGCCCCTGACGGTTGCCTTCACCGAATGGCGCAAGCCGGCCGGCGGCTCGGCACTGATCGTGCTCGTGGGCGCCGACCCCGCGGCCGGTGGCCTCCAGCCCTGGAACATGGTGCAGGGCACGCCCGCCTCGCTCACGGAGCCGCACGCGGTTGCCGTCGACAAGACCTACATGGAGAATCTCGGCGTCACGCGCATCTCCGACATCGCCCAGGTCGAGCAGACACGGGTCAAGGTCGCGGCGCTGACCGACGGCATCCGCTCGTTCACGATGGCGCCCTATGTCTTTACATCGCTCAGCCGGGCCCGCACCATGCTCGGGCTCGAGCCGAACCAGGCGACATTCTTCCTCGTGAAGCTCGATGATCCTGCAACCACCGAGGCCGTTCGCAACGAGATCAAATCGCGTCTCGCGAATGTGGACGTGCTGACGCAGGCCGAGTTCCGCGACCGGAGCCTCGACCACT
Organism: Pseudomonadota bacterium; assembly: GCA_963205015.1. GTDB lineage: Bacteria > Pseudomonadota > Alphaproteobacteria > Rhizobiales > Hyphomicrobiaceae. The sequence continues at coordinate 11,164 of CAUJKI010000462.1, read as the reverse complement.
GGCTGTTCGGCACGGGTGCGGGCGTCGCGCTGATCGGCGGTGCCATTCTCGGTATCCTGGTCGGCACGGTGATCGTCGCGCAGACGCTCTATTCGAGTACGAAGGACCATTTGCGGGAGTTCGCGACGCTGCGCGCGCTTGGCTCCTCCGCCGGCTATATCCATCGCGTGATCCTCATGCAGGCAGCGCTTTCGGCGATCCTCGGCTACGTGCTCGGCATGACCATCGCGATGGTGGTCGTGCACTTCAGCGAGCAGACGGCGCTGCCTATCCTGATGACGCCGGAGCTCGCCATCGGCCTCTTCGTTCTCACGCTGGCCATGTGCGCGATCTCGGCCGTCTCGGCGATCTTGAAGGTGACGAAGCTCGATCCGGCCATGGTGTTCGCACGATGAGCAGCGAAGCGGTTCTCGTAGCCACGGACGTCGTCAAGGAGCTTGGTCAGGGCGCGGGGCTGGTGCGCGCGCTGAAGGGCGTCAGCGTCTCGCTCAATCCGGGCGAACTGACGCTGCTGATGGGACCCTCGGGCTCGGGCAAGACGACACTGCTCTCCATTCTCGGCTGCATTCTCGGGCCGACCTCGGGCAACATTCGTGTTGCCGGCACTCCCACGGCTAATCTCGGGCCGGAAGCGCTCGCCGAAGTGCGCCGGCGGCACATTGGCTTCGTCTTCCAGTCCTACAATCTGTTCCCGACGCTGAATGCGGAGGAGAACGTGCGCCTTGCGCTCGACGTGCGCGGACGGCGGGGTCGGCTCGCGGCCGATCAGGCGCGCGAAGCCCTGACGAAGGTCGGCCTCTCGCACAAGTTCAAGTCCTATCCCGGCAACATGTCGGGCGGCGAGCAGCAGCGCGTTGCCGTTGCGCGGGCGCTGGCAAGTGCGCCGTCGCTTCTGCTCGCGGACGAGCCGACGGCGGCCCTCGACAGCGAGAATGGCCAGGCGGTCATGGCGCTGCTCTCCGAGATCGCGAAGGACAAGAGCCATGCCGTGCTGGCGGTGACGCATGATCACCGCACGCTTCCCTATGCCGATCGCATTATTCACATCGAGGACGGCCTGATCGTCAGCGACGAGCGCCCGGAGCGGGTGCGCGACGCGATCGTCACGCCGCCCCCGACCATTCCCCTCGACGAGGTTCGCAGCGAGCACGCGCCATCCGAGGGCGCGTCCGGCGGTGGCAGCCGCCGCGCGAAGAAACGGAAGATGAAAACCTATGGATAGCAATCGCTCGACGATCTCCAGCCTGTTCCTTGCCGCCGCGATCGCCGCCGCTGTCGTCGCGGGCGCATCCTACTTTTTGCCGTCGGCGAACATCTCCGGCCGGCTGAACGCGCAGACGACAGCAAAGCCGCTGCCGAAGGTGCAGTGGGATGCCGCGGCACCCGGCCGCGTCGAGCCGAACGGTGGAGAGATCCGCATCGGTGCGGTGACACCCGGCCGTATCGGCGAGGTGACTGTTCAGCCGAACGATCGCGTGGTGGCGGGTGATCTGCTGATCCGCCTGAGCGATGAGGAGACGCTGGCCCGCGTCCATGCGGCGCGTGCCGAGGCTGCCGTCCGCAAGCGCGAGCGCGATGCCGCCGAGGCCAATCCCTCGGAGCTGGTCCGCGCCCGCCGGCAGGCCGAGGACGCGACCGCCGAGGCGGAATACGCGCTGTCGCAGGCGCGGGCGGAGATGGATGCGGCTTTCCTGGCTCACCGCCGCGACGCATCGTCGAGCAACCTCACGCAACTCAATGATCGCCGCCAGGCCGTACGCAACGCCGAAACTCGGCTCGAGGACCAGCGCGCCGCGTTGCGCAAAGCCGAGACGGCGCAAGGCATTCCCCTGCCGACGCGCGCCGAGGCCGGTTTCACGGTGGCGCGCTCGGAGCTTTCGCAGGCTGTTACCGCGCTCGAGCGCACGCGCGTCAGGGCGCCCCGCGACGGCACGATCCTGAATGTCGCTGCGCGCGTCGGGGAGACCGCCACGCCCTCGCCGGAGCAGATCCTGCTTCTGCTGGGTGACGTGTCGGCGCTCAAGGTGCGCGCCGAGGTCGAAGAGCGCGATGCCGCCAAGGTGCGTATCGGCCAGCTTGTCGTCGTGAAGTCCGATGCCTATCCGGGCCGCGAGTTCGCCGGCAAAGTCGCAAGCCTTGCGCCGTCGCTCGGGCCGGGCAAGCTCGGCCAGCGCGGCCCTCGCCGTCCCAACGATGTGGACGTGCTCGAGGTCATGGTGGACATGGATGGCCAGCCGCCATTGTTGCCGGGGATGCGCGTGGATGTGTTTTTTAAGCCGGTCGAGACCGTGCAGGGCGCCGTGCGGCCCGCGAACTGAGCTTTGATTTTTTCAATCCCGTGGACTTGCTGAGAAGAGGCGCTTCGCCTCTTCCTCTCTAGGCAAGCCTGCCGCGGCCATGCGGGCGGCGTTCGCAGGCCGCGCTCACTTCCCCCCTCAGAGGGGATGGGGACGCCGAGGCGCGAGGCCCAGGTCAGCTCTTGAAATCTGCTGCCGTCAGGATCGGCTCGAAGGTGATGCCGGCCGCCTTGAAGTTGTCCGCGGCTCCCTCGAGCCGGTCGACGACGGTGATGACACGCTCGACGATCGCGCCGTCGGCGCGGACGGCCTCGATAGCCTTCATGGCCGATCCGCCGGTGGTCGTGACATCCTCGAGGATGACGACGCGGCGCCCTTTGAGCGTCTCACCCTTGGGAAGCCCCTCGACGAGGCTCTGCGTGCCGTGCTCCTTGGCCTGCTTACGCACGAAGAAGGCCGGCAGCGGCCAGCCGGACAACTGGCTTGCCACCGCGACGGCAGTGGCGAGCGGCACCGCACCCATCTCGAGCCCGCCGACCATCTCGGCCTTCTTCCCTTCGAGGGCGGCGCAGATCAGGCGGCCGATCAGGCTTGCGCCCTCGGGGTCCAGCATGGTCGGCTTCATGTTGAAGTAGAAGTTGGAGCTGCGTCCGGAGACGAGCTTGATCTCGGTGCCCGTCGAGAACGAGCGGGCTTTGATGATCTCGATCAGACGGGCACGGTCGGTGTCGCGTGACATGGGATTTTCCTCCGTCGTTCCGGGGAGAGAGGTCCGCGCCCAGGGGCCATGCGCAGCCGTCGCGTGTCAAGCGGGCCGGCCCGTGCTATGGAGCCGCGTCCACAGCCGGAGGCCGGAAATGTTCAACCCAGAGACCCCGCCAGAACTCGTCGTCACGCGCTGGCTCAATGCCGACAAGCCGGTGACCCTCGCCGGGCTCAAGGGCAAGGTCGTCGTGCTGGTGGCCTTCCAGATGCTCTGCCCCGGCTGCGTCTCGGAGGGGCTGCCCCAGGCGCGCAAGATCCGCCAGCGGTTCAGCCCCGATCAGGTGGCCGTGATCGGCCTTCACTCGGTCTTCGAGCACCATGAGGTGATGACGGAGAAGGCACTGGAGGTCTTCCAGCACGAGTACAAGTGGCCCTTCCCGATCGGCATAGACAAGCCGGACGGCAAGGGCCCGCCGAAGACGTTTGCGACCTACCAGATGCAGGGCACGCCCTCGCTCCTCATATTCGACCGGGCCGGGCGGTTGCGCCGCCACTATTTCGGGCATCCGGACGACATCCGCCTCGCTGCCGAGATCATGGCATTGACGATCGAGGACGTGGCCGGCAGTCGCGAGCAGGCGGCGGCCATCGAGCACAAGCTCGCCGCGGCGCTGGTGACGGCCGATCATCATCACCACGATCATGATCACCATCATCACGACCATGATCACCACCATCATCACGAGCACGGCGATGCGTGCGGCTGCGGGCATGATCACAGCCATGATCATGGTCATCACCACGGCCACGATCACCAGCATGGCCATCACCACCATGATCACGGCCATGGTCACGCGCCGCGGAAGGGCTAGTCCGCGATGACAGGCGCGCTGATGGGGCGATTTCCGGGGGCGGCCTGGATCGATGCCACCGCGTTGGTCTACGGCAATGTCGCGATCGGCGAGGGGGCGAGCCTATGGCCCGGCGTGGTCATCCGCGCCGAGTCGCTGTCGGTGACGGTCGGCCGCTTCGTGAACCTTCAGGATCACGTCATGGTCCATATCGGCTATACGACGCCGACGGTGATCGGCGACTATGCCTCGATCACGCATCGGGTGGTCCTGCACGGCTGCACGATCGGCGAGAATTGCTTGATCGGAATCGGCGCGACGATCATGGACGGTGCGGTGATCGGCGCCAACTCGATCGTGGCAGGGCACTCGTTCGTGCGCGAGGGGCAGGTGATCCCGCCGAACTCCATCGTCATGGGCACGCCTGCGAAGGTCGTGCGCACGGCCGACAACTTCGTCGCCAACCGGCTCAATGCCTGGCTCTACCACCGCAATGCGCAAGCCTATGCGCAGGGCAACCACCGCGCCTGGACGGGGCCGGACTTCGAGGCTGAGCGCGAAGCCGAGAGCGCCCGACTCGAGGCCCTGCGGGCCGCAGGCCGCACCGGCTGAGCCGGCGACCGCGCAACCCTCCCCGGCGGAATTGTGGGGCCGGGTCCACAATGACGCCGAATCGTGCGGTGATAGGAGGCTCATGGGTCGACGACTGAACATCCTGCGGCTGGCGATGTGGAACCTGTTCCAGAACTGCGGGTTCTCGATGTCGGGTGCCGTCGCCTTCACGTTCCTGTTGTCGCTCTTTCCGTTCTGCATCTTCCTCGGCGCGCTTGCGGGCACGATCGGCGGGCGCGAGCTTGCGGCCTATGCCGTGGCCCAGCTCTTCCAGGCGGTGCCGGAGCCGGTTGCCAAGGCGCTGGCGCCGGAGATCGAGCGGGTCATGGGGCGCAGCCAGTATGGCCTACTCACCGTCGGCGCCGCGATCGCCCTCTTCTTTGCGACGAGCGCCGTCGAGACACTGAGAGCCGCGCTCAACATGGCCTATCGCGTCAAGGAGGGGCGTTCATACATCTTCTGCCTGCTGCAGAGCCTGTTCCTGGTGCTGATGACGGCGGCGGGCATGCTGGCGCTCGCCTGGGGCGTTGTGGTCGGCCCGGTGCTCGCGCACAGCATCGATTCCGAGGCGGTCCATTGGCTGCTCTCGCAGGATCGGTTCTCGGTAGCGGTGCGCTACATGGTGGTGCTCTGCGTGACGTCGGCGCAGCTTCTCGCCTATCACCTTTTCCTGACAGCGGGCCGGCGCTCCTTCTGGGATGTGTGGCCGGGCGTACTGTTGAGCGTGGTGCTGTGGATCGTGATCGCGCAGCTCTATTCCCGCTGGCTTGGCATCAGCGACTACTCGCGCTTTTATGCAGGACTGACGCAGCTCTTCACTGCGCTCATCTTCTTCCAGGTCACGGCTATCGTCGTGATCCTCGGCGCCGAGTTCAACCGCGCGCTCAGCGAGGCCAAGGCCAGCGCCTGAGCGCGCATCCACCAAGGATTGATCAGATGGCGGCAGCCAAAGGCCCGGCGGGCACCATTACGTTCGACGATTTTCTGAAGGTCGACATCCGGGTCGGGACGATCATCGCTGCCGAGCCCTTCCCCGAGGCGAGGAAGCCGGCCTTCAGGCTGCGCATCGACTTCGGCGGCGAGATCGGCGTGAAGAAGAGCTCGGCGCAGATCACGAAGTATTATGCGCCGGACACGCTCATTGGCCGGCAGGTGGCTGCGGTTGTGAACTTTCCACCGCGCCAGATCGGGCCGTTCATGTCTGAGGTCCTGACGCTCGGCTTTCCCGATGACGAGGGCGAGGTGGTGCTGATCGGGCCTGAGCGCAAAGTGCCCGACGGCGGGCGCCTCTTCTGAAACGACGAAGGCCGGGCGTTTCGGCCCGGCCTTCGAGAGATTGCTGCTCTTCACGCCCTCAGTAGTGGCGCGGGCAATAGGTCTGGACGCTGGTGCGGTGGCGCACGCACTTCCCAAGGATGCGCTTCGTGCAGACGCGCACCGAGCGCCGGTAGCAGCGGTGACGCACCTGATCGACGGACGTCTCAACCGTCGCCAGCTTGTCGAGGAGCGTCATATTCCCGGGCGCCGCAGCCGATGCCGTGCCGCTCGTCGCCACGCCCGCAATCGGAAGCAGGCACACCGTGAGTGCCATCGCGAACTTTCGCATTCCGAAACCTCCAGTTTCTCGTTGGTGAACATATCTTCCCAGCGGAGCGAGCATATCGAATGGTCTGTGCCCGATCGAAGGCAAATGCCGGATATCCTCATTATTCGGAGAGGTGAGGTCAGGGGGCCACACGTATCAAAGGCTGGCGGGCGCGTGAGCGCTTTGATCAAACCGTGGACTGTCCTTGTTTTCTCAACAGGTAAGCATGCCCACTAGGTCGGGGGAGAAAGACGGAGCAGCTGCTTAGACCTCGCGTTCAGTTGAGGGCTCGACAATCCATATCGCTCGATAAGCTGCTGAGGCGGCAAGGCGACAAGTTCAACGCGCTTGTCCTCGAGTAATTTCACCGTATCGGTCGCGTTGGCGGCCCGTGCCTCCACCAGGTTTTCAAGCAGCAATTTCAGCTCGTCTTGCCGATGAGCGTTAGCCAGCTTCAAGACGTCTGCAGCTTCGTCATTCCTGCCACCGACATCATTACGCGAGAGCCGAACGCCAAGAAAAAGACCAGCCCCCGCCCCGTATGCCAACAGGATAGGCGCATAGATCGTGGGGACGATAGCACACGCAAGCAGCGCCAGACCGATACCGCTCATCGCGCCGAGACAACCAGCCAGCTCACCCCGCGAGAGGGTGCCGACGGGCTTCGACGTTTCAGTTATCTTCGCGACGATCTTGGAGGCTCGATCTGGCGCGCTGTCAAATGCCTTGCCTAATCCTTGATCGGGATCGTCCGCCATGGCTTACGCCCTCAAGCAGGATGCTGTTGAGCTTCATTGGAGGTGCCCTGGCGGTTCAAGCGCCGCAAGCCGCTTTCGACTTCCTCTCGGCTCTCTGCCGCAGCCAGCTTCGACTCCAAAAGGAGTTGCTGAAGAAGCTGCGCCCTATTCAGAGACAGCACGGCGGCACACAGAAAGCCGAATATTCCTAGCGCAAGCAGTGAGCGATCCACGTCAGTTAATCGCCATGCTTGCTCTGGTCGGAGCACCAAAGGCACGAAGAGGATGCCGACCAAGGTCAACGCGACCGCAAAAAGCAGGATCGCAAGAATCGACCATCGCGACAGCATCGAATGCAGATGCTCAATTATCAGCGAGAGGCGCGATAGATCGCGCTTGGACTTCTCGATCCGCTCACGAAGGCTACGATCGTCGTTGTCACCGCCGGGCAATTCGTACGCCATGGGCAAAATCCTCAACTGAAATGAGCTTACATCCAGCGGCGCCTTTCGAGAAGACCTAGAGCGGCACCCGGATGATGGCGCGCAAGCCTCCCATCGTGCTCGTGTCGAGCGCCACGTCGCCGCCGTGGCTGCGCGCGATATCGCGTGCGATGGCGAGGCCGAGGCCGGAATTGCCCGCGCCCTCGTTGCGGGCGTGATCGAGCCGGTAGAAGGGTTTGAACACGTTCTCACGCTCGACGGCCGGGATGCCCGGGCCATCGTCGTCCACCTCGATGCGCAGCCATTGCCGGTCGGTTGCCGCCCGCACGACGATGCGGTTGCCGAAGCGCGCAGCGTTGGAAACGAGATTGGTCACCGCACGTTTGAAGGCGTTGCGCTTGAGTTCGAGCACGAGGTCCGTTGGGCGCCGGCGCAGCCGCAAGTCGATCGGCACGCCGAAGTGCTGCGCATCGACGTAGATCTCCTCGAGGAGCTGTCGCACGTTGGTCGGCGTTGCCTGCTCGCCGCCATCGCCCTTGGCGAACGCGAGATAATCCTCGAGCATGTGCTGCATTTCGTTGACGTCGGCACGCAATGCCGTGATCTCGGGACCGTCTCCGAGGAAAGCGAGCTGCAGCTTGAAGCGGGTCAGGACGGTCCGGAGATCATGGCTGACGCCGGCCAGCATGGTCGTGCGCTGGTCGACGTGCTGCATGATGCGCTCGCGCATCTCGACGAAGGCCTGGGCCGCTTGGCGGACCTCGCGTGCGCCGCGCACCCGGAAGTCGTCGCCGACAGTGCGCCCCTTGCCGAAGGCATCGGCCGCTTCGGCAAGGCGCAGGATCGGCCTGATCTGATTGCGCATGAAGAGAATGGCGACGGTCAGCAGGACGACGGACGTGCCGACCATCCACAGCAGGAAGATGTGCGAGTTCGAGGCATAGGTCTGGTTCCGCGTCGCGATGAAGCGGAGCACCGCCTTGGGATGCTTGACGCGGACCTCGACGTGACGCGATTGGCCGAGCGTGTCGATCCAGAAGGGCAGCGTGACGTGCTTGCGGACCTCATCGGAGAGCGTGCGGTCGAGGATCGCGAAGAAGGGTTTGGGCTGGGCCTTTGGAAGGTCGTCCGGCGGGAGGATCTGCATCGAGATGCCGACCCTGTCGCGCGCCATGGCGACGAGCTTCTCGGGGTCGTCGGCGATCGAAAAGCTCGAGTAGACATCGATCAGGGCTGCGATGTCGCGCGCGGTCGCCTCTGAGAGGCGGCGGGTGACCGCCTGCCAGTGGCGCTCCATGAAGGTGAACGCGACGACGCTCTCGAGAAGCACGATCGGCGCGATGATGATGATGAGCGTGCGCGCATAGAGGCCTTTCGGCGCAAGCTCGGCGAAGAAGCCGGTCGTCCGCGCCCAGGCCGTGCGCCAGCTCAAACCCCTGACCTGCCGCCACCAGCTCCGGCGCGCAGGGGGCAAGTCCAGCTCGCCTGCCGAGTCTCGCGCCGCAACCATCGGTCCCGTCTCTCCGCGCCGTGCGCCTGCCGGCGGATGCCTCAATCGACGTAGAGAATGTATCCCTTGCCGCGCACCGTCTGGAGGTAGACCGGGTTCGAGGGATCGAGCTCGATCTTGCGCCTCAGCCGGTTGATCTGGACGTCGATCGCCCGCTCGCTGCCAGTTGACTCGTCGCTTGCCAGCTCGTGGCGCGCGATGGGCGAGCCAGGGCGCGAGGCGAAGAGGCGCAGCAGGTCGCGCTCGCGCTCGGTGAGCTTGATCGTCTCCTCGCCGCGGCGCAGCTCGCCGCGCTCGACGCTGAAGGCATAGTCGCCCATGCGGATCTCGTCCCGCGGCTCATGGCCGGTGCGGCCGCGCCGCATGATGTTGTTGAGGCGCAGCACGAGCTCGCGCGGCTCGAAGGGCTTGGTCACGGAGTCGTCGACGCCCGCCTCGAGGCCTTCGACGCGGTTCTCCGGCTCCGCCCGTGCCGTCAGCATGCAGATGGGGATCGGCGAGATGCTTTTGAGTTCGCGGGCGAGGTCGAGCCCGCTCTCGCCCGGCATCATGACGTCGAGGATCACGAGGTCGAACGCGAGGCCGCGCATCGCCGCACGCGCTGTCGGGGCATCCCGCGCCGTCGTCACGCGGAAGCCGCTGTCCTGGAGATAGCGGCCGAGTAGCTCCCGGATGCGCTGGTCGTCGTCGACGAGCAGCACGTGGGGCGCATTGTCGGGCAAGGGATCCCGGCGCGCGAGATTGGTTGCGAGCGTCATGGCTGAAGCTCTCCGTTCAGATCCTTGGACAGCTTTGGCAGGTTGAGCATTGTCGAGACCATCTCGCGCGTTTCGGGCTCGATCATGGCCGTGAGGAAGCGGCGAATGGCGGCATCGGCGCCGTTGCCGCTGAGGCCCGTGGCGCGCTTGATGCGCCGCGCCTGCGCGCCGACGAGCCGGCGCATGAGCGCGCGGCCGGCGGGCGTCACGTGCAAGCGGCGCTCGCGCCGGTCGGTATCGCCGGCGGACTGGACGACGAGGTCGCCTTCGACGAGCTGTCGGAGCACGCGTGCGAGGCTCTGCTTGGTGATGTTGAGAATGAGAAGGAGGTCGGCGACGCGCAGGCCCGGATAGCGCGTGATGAAGTGGAGCACGCGGTGATGGGCGCGGCCATAGCCATACTCGGCGAGGATGGCGTCGGCATCGCCGGTGAAGTCCCGGTAGGCGAAGAAGAGAAGCTCGATGAGTTGGACCGCCTCGGGCGACGGGTCTTCGCCGACGTCGGCATGAGGAAGGCCGGACGCCGCCGGCACCGTCATGCGCGGCGTGGAGGGGCGACTTGAATTTACGTCAGTCATATTGACATATTTGGAGTCGATTGATACCCGTGGCAAGCGCTTTGTTGGGCCGGCCGGCCTGGGCGCGCCACCGTATCAGATCTCATCGCAGATTGGTGACTACGATACGCGGGTGATGCCTCGGGCGGACGGCGCTGGCGGGTTTTTCCATTGCCGGGAAGCATCTTAGCTGCCCGCCGAAAGAGAGGCCCGCGAAAAGCGCCAACGGATTGATCTGCGCACAACTCAGTCGTCATGCACGCAGCAGGCTGCGGGCCGGGCGTCGGGCGGTGAAGCGCCGACATTCCAGGTGTTGTCCCGCGGGAGGATACGCGCATGGCTTCGGAGTTCCTTTATTTCGGCGACAGTCAGATCTGGTACAACGGCAAGTTCATGCCCTCCGCGGATGCCCGCGTGCACGTGCTGACCCACGGCCTGCACTACGGCTCCTGCGTATTCGAGGGCGAGCGCGCCTATGACGGTGTCGTCTTCAAGTCACGCCAGCACACCGAGCGCCTGCACCGCTCCGCCAACATCATGGACTTCACCATCCCCTATTCGGTCGAGGAGCTGGAAGCAGCCAAGGCCGAGGTTCTGCGCCTCAATGGCGGTGGCAACAAGTACGTGCGCGCGGTCGCCTTCCGAGGCGGCGAAAAGATGATGGCCGTCGCCGCCCAGCAGAACCCAATCCACGTCGCGATCGCGACCTGGACCTGGCCCTCGATGTTCGATCCGGCCGAGCGCATGCGCGGCATTCGCCTCGACATCGCCGAGTACCGCCGCCCGGATCCTGCCTGTGCGCCGGCCATGGCCAAGGCGGCCGGCCTCTACATGATCTGCACGATCTCCAAGCATCGGGCGGAGAAGAAGGGCTACTCCGACGCGCTCATGTACGACTGGCAGGGCCGCGTCGCCGAGTGCACCGGCGCCAACATCTTCTTCGTGCAGGATGGCAAGCTGCATACCCCGCTCGCCGACTGCTTCCTCTCGGGCATCACGCGCGAGACGGTGATCGATCTTGCGAAGAAGCGCGGGCTCGAGGTTGTCGAGCGGCGGATCATGCCGGAGGAGCTGTCGAGCTTTTCGGAGTGCTTCATCACCGGCTCGGC
>CAUJKI010000461.1 GCA_963205015.1 Pseudomonadota bacterium | reverse complement strand
AAGCCCTTGAATGCCGAAAGCTTCTCGCCGAACGACCGGCCCTGCTGGGCGGCCACGAGCCGCTTCGCAAGCGGCTTCGAGACGACGATCGGCGCATCCGAGGTCGTATCGGAGCCGCACGCTATGCCTGAATCGATCTCGCCGATCGCGATCTTGGCAGAGATATCCATGGCGGCCTGGAGGCCCGTGCCGCAAGCCTGGACCATGGTCACGCCGGGCGTGGTCGGCGCAAGCTTGGTACCGAGGATGGCCTCGCGCGCGAGGTTCCAGTCCCGCGAATGCGAGACGACGGCACCGCCGACCACCTCGTCGATATGAACACCGGCCAGACCGAAGCGCTCGACGAGCCCGTTCAGCGCGGCGGTCAGCATATCGAGGTTGCCGAGGTCGGCGTACAGCGTATTGGAGCGGCAGAATGGAATGCGCGCGCCGCCAATGACGGCCACCTTCCGTATCGATTGTTGCATGGCCCTCACACTCCGCTCTTGTGCGCTCCGTGTAGCCCGAATCCGCCGCGAGCGCCACGACGACGAAAGCCCGCGCTGAACGGATATTCTCTCAGGCGCCTTATCCGGCAAGGCCGCCGGTCGAACAGGCAGCCGCGCCTCACCGTGACTCCTTTGCATCAGATGCAGCGCAAGCGACGTGCGTAAGTCGTGTCAGGCCTTCCAATTTTTCCCCAATTCCCCCAATAACGCACTGTGGCGAGATTGGGGCAGGCGTTCGACGCGCCTGCAGTGGGGTGAGGCCCGCCACAGTTCTACTGAAGTGTAAGAGGAGAGCCGGGCGAAGGTCGGCCAACCAATCTTCGTCCTGTGGTTCTCTTGTTCAAAAACAAAATTGATGCGGACGCAGCGATGATCGGTGTGACGAAGGATCGTGGCGCGAGAGAGGGCCTCGCGCGCATCGGACGGTTTGCGCGCGGCTTTGTCGTGGTGCTTGCCGCAGCCGCCCCGGCGACGGGCGCGAGCGCTGCGGAAGGAAACAGCTGGGCCAACAACGCGTGGAGCAACGGCGCCTTCGCCGGCACTTACACGCCACCGCCGGCCTTCGACCATTCGTTCGCGCGCCAGTGGGAGGCCAACCCGCCGAAAGGCTTCCCGACGCTCTCGCCCGAGAACATCGCGGCACTGAAGGAAGCCATCAAGCGCTACAGCGACATCGTGGCGCGCGGCGGCTGGCAGTCCATACCAGACGCGCAGCTCCAGCCGGGCGCGAGCGGCGCCAGCGTGGCGCTCCTCCGCCAGCGCCTCTCCATGTCGGGCGATCTGCGCGAGAGCGACGACTTCGCCACGCCCTTCTTCGATGGATCGCTCGAGCGCGCCGTGCGCCGCTTCCAGGCCTCGAACGGCCTCACGCCGACCGGCATTGTCGACAAGCGCACGATCGCCGCGCTGAACGTGTCCGCGGCCGCGCGCCTGCGCCAACTCAAGACGAACCTCAGCCGGCTCACGGAGATGTCGCGCTCGCTGCCCAAGCGCTACATTGTCGTCAACATCCCGGCCGCCCAGATCGAGGCTGTCGAGAACGACAAGGTCGTCTCGCGCCATTCGGGCGTCGTCGGCAAGACCGATCGCCAGACGCCGATCCTGCGCTCGCATATTCACGAGCTGAACTTCAATCCCGTCTGGCATCTGCCGCCGACCGTGATCCAGAAGGACCTCGTTCCGAACGGGCGCGCGATGTCCGCGAAAGGACAGGACATTCTCGCCAAGTTCGGCATCGACGCCTACGGCGGGGACGGTAAGAAGCTCGACAGCACGAAGATCAACTGGAGCAGTGCGGCGACGGCAGGCCTCACCTACCGCCAGAAGCCGGGACCTGAAAATCCCCTCGGCTTCGTGAAGATCAACTTCCACAACAGCCATTCGGTCTACATGCACGACACGCCGTCCGATCGCGTGTTCGGCCGCAACTTCCGCGCCGCAAGCTCGGGCTGTGTGCGCGTGCAGGGTATCGAGCACCTCGCGTCCTGGCTCATGCAGGACCAAGGCTGGGATAAGGAGCGCGTGCTCGCCATGAAGAAATCGGGCGAGCGCCTGGACGTGCGCCTCAAGAAGCCCATGCCGCTGTACTTCGTCTACATGACCGCCTGGGCCACCGAAGATGGCGTGATCCAGTTCCGCCGCGATCTCTACCAGCGCGACGGCGTCGGCGAGACCGCATCGGCTTATTGATAGTCGCCGCGAACTGCTGGAAAGAGTGCTATCGCCACGTGCTGTCGTGCCCTGTTCGCGGCCGCGACCGCCATGCGGACAACTCGGAGACCGTCGGCGCAGGCTGCCGACCAGAGTGCTGGGGCACCCAACCGACAGCCATCCCCCGGCCGGAATAGGGCGCTGGCCGTCGCTGCGGGCCAGAAGCCGCTCTCTGCCTTGCCCTCGCCCAGCATTCAGCCTCCAATAGTGCTGCAAAAAAAGCCTTCGGAGGAAATGCCATGCTTAAGGAATATCTGGCGGGCGCGTCAGCGCTCCTGGCCCTGCTTGTGCTGGCCACGCCGGCCGACGCCCAGCGCGCGCGTGACGAGGCGAGAGGTACGCCGCCCCTCCAGCGCGCGGCGCCACAGACCGTCGGGATTTCGCCGGCGCGTCTGGAGCGGATCACGACCACGTTCAGAAAAGAGGTCGAGGAAAAGCGCCTCCCCGGTGCGGTCGTGATGGTCGCGCGACGCGGCCGCCTCGTGTACTCGAATGCCTTCGGCCTGCGCGATCCGAACGGATCCGACCCCATGCGGACGGATACGATCTTCCGCATCTATTCGATGACAAAGCCGCTGGTTTCGGTCGCCGCCATGTTGCTCGTCGAGGACGGCGTCGTTCAGCTCACCGATTCCGTCTCCAAATTCATTCCTTCGATGAAGGATGTGAAAGTCGTCGCGGACTCCGGCGAGGTCGCACCGGTGCGGGCACCTACGGTACAGGATCTGCTGCGTCACACGGCCGGCCTCGCCTACGGCGAGATCACCCGCAACGAGAAGGTGAAGGCCGGGCTCGTGAGTGCCGGCTTTGCCAAACCGGGCGTCATCGACTTCGACGCCCGCGACATGACGGGCGCCGAGCAGAGCGAACGCATCGGCAAGGTGCCGCTGCTCCACCAGCCGGGCACTGTGTGGGAGTACAGTCTTGCAAGCGACATTCTCGGCCGCATCGTCGAGGCAGCATCCGGCAAGCGCCTCGGCGACTTCCTCGCGGAACGCGTGCTCGTGCCGCTTCGGATGACCGACACCGCTTTCTCCGTGCCGGCGGACAAGCTGTCGCGGTTGGCCGAGCCCTTCGCAAAGGACCCCGCAAGCGGCAGCGACAACAAGCTCATCGACGTGAGCAAGACGCCGGGCAATGATTCAGGCGGCGCCGGCGCGGTCTCCACCGCCATGGACTATCTGCGCTTCACGCAGATGCTGCTCAACGGCGGCGCACTCCAGGGGCAGCGGATCATGAGCCCGACGACCATCAGGCTGATGACGTCCGACCACCTGTCGACGATGGTCTCCAATCCGCATGGCCCCGGCCTCCTCGGCCTCGGGACAAACGGCTACACGTTCGGTCTTGGCTTTGCCGTGCGCATGGGCGACGGCGTCGCAGGCGTTCCCGGGTATGCCGGGCAATATCTGTGGGCGGGCTATGCCGGCACCTACTTCTGGGTCGACCCGGTGCAGCAGCTCACCGTCGTCTATATGAGCCAGGCGCCAAGCCCGACGCGCGCCTACTACCGCCGCATGCTCATGCAGCTCGTCTACCAGGCGATCGCGTACTGACATGATACTTCGGGTGGGGCGTCCGACGCGCCCCGCCCTGCCTCACTCGGGCAGCGGGATGAATTCCTCGGCGTCACCCGGAACGGCGCCGAAGCGCTTGGCCTTCCAGTCGGCCTTGGCGGCGTTGATACGATCCTGGGACGACGACACGAAGTTCCACCAGACGTGTCGCTCGCCGAGCGGTTCGCCCCCGAGCAGCAGCACGGTCGATGCCTCGCGCGCCTGCAGCACCGGTGCGGTCTTGCTGCCGAATACCTGCATCTGCCCCGGCACGAGCTCGCGGCCGCCGGATTCGACTCGACCCGCGACCACGTAGGCCGCGCGTTCGCTGTATTCGGCGGGCACGCCGAGCTTCGAACCCGCCTGCAGCACGGCGTGCAGCTGGAACAGCGGCGAACGCGTCTTCACCGGGCTCGACATG
>CAUJKI010000460.1 GCA_963205015.1 Pseudomonadota bacterium | reverse complement strand
CGGTTGCCTGTCGCTTCCGCGATGACATAGTGCAGGTCGAAGTCCGCATCGCGGCCGGGCTTCCCGTCCTTGGTCGCTTCTTCGTAGGCTTCGACTGCAGCGCCAATGCGTTTGATGGTCGCCCGATTGGCGCGGCGCGCCGCCCAAGCTGCCATGTCGGCCTCGAAGCCCATGCGGAACTCGAAGCACCGCTGTATGTCGGAGATGCTGGTGAGCGGCGAATGCTTCCAGGCCCGATCGGGACGCCTTCGCACGAAGGTGCCCGCACCTTGGCGGGAATGGACGACACCGTCGTCGCGCAGCCGAGCAAGGGCCTCCCGGACGATGGTGCGGGAGACCTCGAAGCGAGTGGCCAACTCGACCTCAGTCGGCAACTTGGCGTTTTCCATGAACTCGCCACCCGCAATCAGGGCGAGCAGTCGGTCGTGAATCTGATCGCTTAGCTTCACAGCTCGAAGAAGTGCCTAGGTTTGAGATTGTTCCCGACCCGATCGATTCACGTGCCAAAGGGTTGCGTGAATGGTCTAGTCATTATACCAATTACTGCTTGAAGCGATCGAGCGTCAAGGGCCGCGCTCGACCGGAGTTCCGACGACAACGACAAATGGTCCGAAAAAGTAGGAGGAAATAATGCGCTTACATCGCCGGTCGTTCATGGGGCTCATGCTCGCGATGAGCACCACCCCGCGGGCGTTCGCACAGAGTGATGACTCGCTGGCGTACTTCCGCCGAGCTAAGATCAACTGGCGACAAGCCGAAGGCCAGCCGCTTGCGCTCGGCATGAACAAGCACCCGTTCACCGAGTCGCTGCTGCCGTTGATTCCTGAGTTCAAGGAACTCACCGGCATCAACCTCGACTACCTTATCCTGCCCGAGAACGAATACTTCACACGTCTCGCGGCCGACCTCTCGCAGAAGCAGGGTGAGTTCTCGGTCATCATGACCGGCCCGATGCGCAACTGGCAGTATGTGACGCCGGGCTGGATCGACGAGCTCGATCCATTCCTCAAAGATCCGAAGCTGACGGATCCCGCATGGTACAAGCTCGATGATTTCATCCCCGGGTTGCTGTCTGCGAACCGCTGGAGCGGCAAGATCGGTGCGGGCGTCGGCGAAGGTCCCCTGTACTCGATTCCGGTGATGGCCGAAGGCTACATCCTCCACTACCGGAAGGATATTTTCGATCAGTACAATATCAAGGTGCCGACCACGATCGATGAAATGGCCGAGGCCGCGCGTCTTGTAAAGAAGCATGCCGGAATCGCGGGCATCGTCGCTCGCGGAACACCCAACGTCGCCGCGCTGGCAACAGGCTACATCAGCGGTCTCAAGTCCTACACGGGCGGCGAGTGGTCCGAGATCGACAGCAACATGCGCGCCAACCTGCACGATCCGCAGGCCGTGAAGTATACCGAGACCTACATCGACATGATCCGCGAGAGCGGCCCCCCCAATTGGGCGAACCTGCAGTGGTACGATGCCATGGAGTCCTTTGCGGCGGGCCAAGCGGGCATGCTCGGCGATGCCGACATCTTTGCCGCCACTTTCGAGGACCCGAAGAGGTCGAAGGTCGCAGGCAAGGTGGGCTACGCCCTCATCCCAGGCGGATCTGGAGGCAAGACGATTGCGGGGCTCTGGACCTGGGCGCTCGGCATCAACAAGGCGGCCAAGAACAAGACCGCTGCGTGGCTCTTCATCCAATGGGCCACCTCGCAGCGCACGCTTCTCAGAGCCACTCTCAACTATCGCAACCTCAATCCCACCCGTACATCCGTCACTACCGATCCACGGGTGAAGGAGATGATCGGAAGTTGGGGCGGCGGCAGTTACGTCGAGACGACCAAGAAGAACTTCGAGACCGCGCGCATCGCCTGGGTTCCGCAGCCCGAGCGCACTCGACTTCGCGACATCAGGGCGCGCGCTCACCACGCGATCTATTTCAAGCGTATGTCTGCTGCCGACGCACTGAAAAAGGCGAGCGCTGATCTCGATCGCGTGCTCAAAGACGCCGGCATCAGGCCGTAAATGTCGACATGGGCAATAATATCCAGCGGCGGCGCGCTCAGCGCCGCCGATCGAGAGTAGTGCTGCCCTATGTGCTGATGGCGCCGGCGATCGTCCTGCTGGTCGGGATGGTCTATCCCTTCGCTGTGGGCGCATACTACAGTCTCACGAGCTATTGGCTGCAGTACCCGCAGCGTTTCCGCTTCGTCTGGTTCGACAACTACATCGAACTGTTGGAGGAACCGCTCTTCAGTCAGGCGCTGAAATTCACGCTCGGCTTCACGCTGGTTGCTGTCGTGGTTCAGGTCGGCCTCGGGATAGCGGCGGCACTGTTCCTGCACGGGCGTGTGCCCGGTCGCAGCACGCTCCGCGCGATGATGCTGATGCCCCTGATGATCCCGCCGGTCATCACCGCCCTCATGTGGAAGATCATGATGGCGTCGACCAACGCCGGCATTCTCAATCATCTGCTGTCGTACATCGGCCTTGGACCGATCAACTGGTTCGGCGCCACCGAGGCGGCGATGGTGTCGATTCTCATTATCGATACATGGGGCAATCTTCCGTTCGTAGCGCTGATCCTTCTTGGAGGCCTCCAGGCGTTGCCCACGGAACCATATGAAGCAGCACGCGTGGACGGCGCGGGCGCGTGGGACATCTTTCGCTTCATCACGCTGCCTCTGCTCGCGCCATTCATTGTCCTGGTCGCCACGTTCCGGACCATGGACTCGCTGCGCATCTTCGATGTGATCTATGCAACGACTGTCGGTGGTCCGAACGACGCCACGACCAACCTGCACATCATGGCCTACCAGTACTCCTTCCAATGGTATCAGTTGGGCCGAGGCATGGCACAGGGCATGGTGCTTCTGCTGCTCGTCGTCGTCATCAGCTATCTCCTCATGCGCATGTGGGACCGTGCTGCAGAAAGGACGCCGAAATGAGCACGCAAGCCAGCGCCCGCAGTCGGCTTTCCAGAAGCGCGGCAATAGCAGTTGGCGCGTTCATCCTGGTCGCCTGGACCGTCTTTCCTTTCCTCTGGATCCTGCTCACATCGCTGAAAAGCCCAACGGACATCGTTGCCGTTCCGCCCACCTTCACGTTCACGCCGACCCTGAACAATTACATCGCCCTGCTCTTCGGCGATCAAAGCGGGGGTGGCGTGTCCACGACACGCCCGGACTTCCCCCGGTTCTTCGTCAACAGCGTCATCATCTCCGTCGGAGCGATCGCACTCTCCGTTTTGGTCGGCATTCCCGCCGCATACGCGCTGGCACGCTTCGACTTCCCGCTGAAGGGCGCGCTTGCATTCATCTTCATGAGTTTTCGCTTCGTACCGTTCATCGTGTTCGTCGTGCCGCTTTACCTCATCTATCAGCGCGTAGGGCTGCACAACACGCATCTCGGACTCATTCTGGCCTACCAGCTCATCAGTCTCCCCTTCACGATCTGGTTGCTGCGAAGCTTCTTCATGGAGATACCCGTTGAAATTCAGGAAGCCGCCGCGATCGATGGGTGCTCCTGGCTGGGGGTACTCACGCGCGTTATCCTGCCGCTTAGTCTTCCGGGTCTTGCGGTGACCGTCATCCTCGGTTTCATGTTCTGCTGGAATGCGTTCAACTATCCGCTCATGCTGGCGGGTCGGAATACATTCCCGGTGACGGTCGGGGCGATCCAGTTCATTTCCTACGAGCAGGTGCTTTGGGGGCAGATGGCGGCGGCGACGATCATCTCGGCGCTGCCCCAGCTGATCCTCAGCCTGATGGTTCAGAAGTACATCGTTCGCGGCCTCACCATGGGTGCCGTGAAATAGAGGCGTGAGGCGCAGGGGCACGCAGCAACAACCCAGAGTGTTCGGCAATCCGACGTGAGGTGGACATGGACGGCCTGACGAAATGCGGGCTCTCTGCTGACGAGCTCGCAGATTTCAGACGTATCGCAGGATTCATGATTCCCGCTGATGCGACGTACGACGTGCCTGGTGCCGACGACCCGCTTATTTTCGCCGACATTGCTTCATCTCTCGGCGTCGACCGCGAGGATGTTCGTGCAGCCCTCACCAGCCTGCGACAATTTGCAGGGTGTCCTCTCTCCGACATGGATGACGGTCGCGCCGAGCGCGTGTCGTTCGAGTTTCTTGCTCAGCAGGGGCGGCCCATCCAGACACTCGGCCGCATGGTGCTCGCCGCGTACTACCGCGATGATCGGGTCATGCGATCGATCGGTCGCGAACCCCGCGCGCCCTATCCCAAGGGCCACACCGTGCCCGACGGTGATTGGTCACTGCTCGAAGTCGTCAAGGCCCGTGCACCCATCTGGCGTGATGATCGGAAGGCATAAGCCATGTCGAAGAACGAAATGGTGGACGTCCTCATCATCGGCGCCGGAGCATCGGGCGCGGCAGTGGCATGGAGCCTTGCCGATACGAAGATGCGAATCCTTTGCCTCGAGCAGGGCGATTGGATGAAGCCGACCGACTATCCCACAAATGGACGCGACTGGGAGGCGCGGAGATACACGGACTTCGAGATCAGCCCCAACCGGCGCGCGCGCGATCTCGACTACCCGATCAACGACGACAACTCCGTGATGAAGATCGCCAACTTCAACGGCGTCGGCGGCGGCACCATTCTCTGGACCGCGCACTTTCCGCGCATGCATCCCTCGGACTTCCGCGTGAAGTCACTCGACGGCGTCGCCGACGATTGGCCTATCAGCTACTGGAATCTGGAGCCCTACTTCGAGCAGAACGATCGCATGGTGGGCGTTTCCGGACTGCCTGGCGATCCGGGTGTGCCTCCCCACAATCCGCCAATGCCGCCGATACCGCTCGGGCGTACGGGGACGCGCTATGGCCAAGTGATGAACAAGCTCGGATGGCATTGGTGGCCATCCGATGTCGCGGTTGCGACGCGGGACTACGAAGGCCGCGCGAAATGCATCAACCTCGGCCATTGCACGCCGGGATGCGCGCATGGCGCCAAGGCGAGCGCGGATATCACGTACTGGCCGCTCGCGCTGCGCGCCGGCGTCGAGCTGCGCACACGTTGCCGGGTGCGCGAGATCACCACCAACGAGCACGGCATGGCCAGCGGTGTCGTCTACTACGATCCTGAGGGAAAGGAAGTCTTCCAGCCGGCGGAAGTCGTCATTCTGGCGAGCAACGGCGTCGGCACGCCGCGCCTGCTGTTGAACTCGGCCTCATCGCGCTTTCCAAATGGATTGGCGAACTCGAGCGGGCTCGTCGGCAAGAACCTGATGCTGCATCCCTGGCCGCAGGTTCGAGGGTACGTCGAGGACGAGATGGACGGCGACCGCGGTCCGATGACCTGCATCTGGAGCAAGCAGTTCTATGAGACCGACCCGGAGCGCGACTTCGTGCGCGGGTACACGTTGCAGTTCATGCGCGTCACCGGGCCGGCAAGCGAGGCCATTCAGAGCTCATTGGTAGGCCATCTGCCGTGGGGCCGCGATCATCATCGCGTGTATCGGTCACTCGTCAATCACCGCCTTCAGATCGGCGTGGCCTGCGAGGACCTTCCCGAGGAGCACAATCGCGTCACTCTCGATCCTGTCCTCAAGGACAGTCACGGCATTCCGGCGCCGCGCATCGACTACACGATCAGCGCGAACTGCGCGCGGATGATGGAGCATGGCATCGCGCGCGCGACGGAGATCCTCGAGGCGGCCGGCGCCAAGAACCTCTATACTTCGCGTACGCTTCTCAACTACCCCGGACATCTGCTCGGCACGTGCCGCATGGGTGACGACCCGGAACGCTCGGTCGTGAATGCCTGGGGGCGCTGCCACGACGTGAAGAACCTTTTCGTCGTTGATGGCAGCATCTGGGTCACTTCGGGTGGCGTCAACCCAACGTCCACGATCCAGGCGCTGGCGCTCTATATTGCCGACAATATGAAGCAGCGCCTCGCGACGCTTTTCGATTGAGAGGGCACTTGGCGCTTTCAAAGGTCAGAATGGTCCGACGTGCTCGCGGGCGAGATGCGGCAAGCCAGTGGACGTAAATTGACGACGAGTGGAACAAACGGCAGACTTCAAAAGAGGGCGAAATCGCCGATCATCTTGTTACGCGCGATCCACGGTGTCTGCGCATCGACCTCCGAAAGGCCGTGTGCTCGCGCATAGTCTTCCCGCACGGTCCGCCCCTCGATCAGGACCTTTCGCTTGATGCCGAGGAACAGCTCGCTGATCTCGATCGCGCCGTTGCGGTTGAGGTCATGCTTCGAGCGCTGCGATGAGATGACGCTCGCGAATGCCGTGCTGAATACGCCGCCGCCAAGTCTGCTCGATTCGTAAGATAGCTCTCGCCCTTTGGAAGCGGCGATGACAACGATGTTGGACGGCACGCCAGCCATGAGAGCGCCAACGGCATCATCGTTGCTCGCGAGGAACTCGGTTCCGGCGGCACCGCTGTGGCAAGCGTCGAGAAGCATCACGATGCGCGCCTTGGATTGACGTAAGCGAGCGGCAAGCTCCCTCCAGGCCAAACCGGTGTCTGCGACGCTGGTTGTCAGGGTATCGTGGGCGGCGAGGTAGAATTGGCCCTGGTAGCGGAAGCCATGCCCGGAAAAGCTGACAAGCATAGTGTCTCCGCTGCCTGTGGCTTGAAGTGCCTTGTCGAGCTCGGCCAGAATCCGACCTTTGGTGGCTGTCGCGTCGGTCAACCGCACGCGGGTCGCGACTTCGACCTTCGCAGCAGCTCCTTTGTCGACTGCGGTTAGTATGGTTCGGGCATCTCGGGCGGCCGACTGCAATCGTGGCACATCGGGGTCGGCGTATTGCCCAATACCAATTGTCACGACGTGAAGGCGCGACTTACGGCGTGGATCGGTGCCGAGATCGATCGCCACGGGCAGGCTAGCAATGCCCTGTCGATCGATGGCAAGCACAGAAAGCCATTGCGCACCGGGTAATCGGTCGATCTTGAATGGCACGGGCTTGCCCAACGCGATGGACGTGAGTGTCGCCGTCAACATACCGTCCTGGTAGATCTGAATGGCATCAACGGGCCCTTCGCTGCTGGCAACTGCTTCCCCGGATATGCTCCCATCCGAACGCACGCGCGCTTCGGCCTTCAGTTGCGGGGGCACTTGCACCGTCCGTGCAGGCAAGTTCTGTCCCGCCAGGATGCGGGAGACCAAGCCCGGAACACGAAGCGTGCTCTCGAACTGATGGAATGAATAGACGCCGGCACGTTGGGCGATGCGGAGGTTCACCATATGCGCACCTTCGGAGGAGGCGTCGTAAAGTAGTTCCGGCGTCCAGACGATGGCCTCGTCGTCGACGATCCGCCCTTCCAATACCCGGGTGCCATCGCTGAGGCGATAGATGAAGAGTTGGCCGTCGGTGTTCATCTGTAATACGGCATCGCCCATGGGCCTCAGGCCCTCATCGGCTCCGAGCGGCTGCGCGATGGCTTTGATCCAGTGGCGGTCGCTGCACGACGGTAGTTTGCAGACCAACGCCTCAGCGCCACTCTGGAACAGTAGCAACAGGCGACCGTCCTCGGTGAGTGCCGGCTTTACCAGGCTTTGAAAGTCGAAGGAAAAGTCATCTCCCATCCGCCCTTCCTCGGCTGTGAGGCGAGTCACAACGGACGGCTTTCCCTGTTCGCGGGAGATGATGGCAAGCGCACCGGCTTTCGCGCCACCCCACTGGCCGGCCACATCGGAAAGTTGGATGAGCGCGACGTCAGTGGTTCCTCCACTCCATGTCCAGGCCTGATCGACATAGCGCAGATCCAAGACACCGCCCTCCAAGCATTCTAGGCGGCTTCGTTGGCACGCGCCCGGCCGCGGCAGGTCGTCAGCGACATCGGGAAATTGCTCACTGAGCTCGTTCCAAACTTTGAGAGCGGAGTTGGCTCGCAGCGCATCCGCGGCCTCCTCGTACGCCTCCCAATGCATGCGTGACCGATCAAGACTTGAAAGGTCGACGTGACGGCGGATCAGCCGGACCGGCTCGAGATCTATTCCGATGGATCGCATTACATTGGCGCGGGCATCCGGACCCCCTTCTTGGGCGGTTCGCGTAAGTGTGGTCCGGCTTGCGGCGCGCCATGTCGCTCGGGCCATCTGTGGCGCGCTTGTGTCAGCCTTCGCGACCTGCATGCGCTTCGGAGGCAGGGAAGCTGACTGCGAAACATTTCGCTTCTGCTCCTGCGTCGCTGTGTGGACCCACTTGCCCTCTGCGTGATTTTTGGGGTTGAGCTGCGCATTTGTGAGGCGGCCAAGCATGGACCGGCGCTCGACAAGATGTCTGCGAAGTTCAGCAAGTGTGTCGCAGCACTCAGTTGCCTGACTCACGACGTCGTACACGGCGTAGGGATAACGATGCTTGCGCACCATGTACGGATTGGGTAGGGGCTGCTCGGCTGCGACGTAGACCACCATCAGCTCATCGAGATCGAAATGGGGGCGGGGCCGTCCATGACCGCTGCCCAGTGGATCCGCCTCCCAGAACCCGAACACGCGCCCGCGGAGCGGGCTCAGATCGTTGCGATCGCCGATGATCTCGCCGACGTCGATCAGGGGCGAAACAACCATGTGAGCGCCGGGAACGGTGCCTCGGGTGCCAAACCAGATCGAAAGCGTATCGCCCTCCGCCCAATCGACGCTGCCGGGAAACTCGGCTGATATCGGCTCGAGCACTTCCAGATCGATAAGCTCCGAGAATTGCTGTTCGCTGGTATGCTTTTCACCGGCGACGAGAAAGCGCGATGTCGGGCTGAAGGTCGGATTCCGCCCCGATCGCTCGATGAGCAGCGCGCCAGTCTTGGAATCCAGGACGCGGTACGAGTTCTCGAAGACTTGGAGCATGTATCGCCGATTGGGGGACGTACTTACCCGAAGCGGGCGGGAGACATCGGCATCGTCCTGGACGATCAGGCGTGGCTTACTGGCCCTTACGCTGAAGGTAACTTCTGAAGGCTCTCGAAGCAGCGTGATGCCGCATTCAGTGCGCGCGACAACGGTCCATGCGATGGGGAAGTCGCCGACCACATAGGGCTTGATCTTCAACGAAGCGACGAGATCGGCCGTAGACCCGCTTAGCGGAACAACGGCACGAACGCGACCTTTTCCAAACGGGATATCGAATGGCGCGCGTGCTTCAGCGGTAAGGGCCAGGAAGCCAGGCCCCTCCTGCATGGTAGTGGTCTCATCGTCGCCATGCTCGATCGCACGCGTTCGCGTGTCTTGCTCGAACCGGGTTGCCGACGGCGTTGCGAGGATCAGAAATGATGGTACGCCTTTTGACAACGGCATCTCCGCACCCGACCAGCGAACCTCAATTCTTCCGCCTTGCTCGAGCTGCGGTGGCGCATTGAAGTCCAACAACAAGCGCGATGCGCGATGCTTCAGATCGGCCTGGCGTGCGACGCAGTCAGCGGTCGGCGCGACCTTCACGTCCTTGCTCGCGGACGCTTGGGCAACGACGAGGCTTGCGGGCGCATCACCCGTTGGGCCGGCCAAAGCAGGAACGGCCATAAGCAGTGAGACCGACACAATGAATACGAGAACAGTCGATGTGCTCACCGAAGTGCCTCCCCTCGCGAATGCAATACGCACTCTACGTGCATGTTGTGGCGCAGCGATGATGGGGCCCCCGCAGCTGCTTTGACGTGACGGTAAACTTAGACGTCCGTTTCACAACCGCCGATGACGGCTTCGGGCAGGAGATGCCCTTGGTAAAACCGCATAGATGTCCGCCGATGTTGCAGAGGCCGTGCTGGCGTCATCTATCGAAGTTCACTTTTGCCGCCGATTTTTTGTTGCCGGTGTCGGTCTTGGCCGGGCTCGTACGTCCTCGGAAGGAGCCCCATAGAGAGAGGATGGCAACCCATGAAAATTACAGTCGAAACTATCGTCAAAGCGCCTCTGGAGGACGTCTGGCGGGCCTACACGAGCCCCGCCGATATCGCGCAATGGAACGCCGCGTCGGACGACTGGCATACGACCAAGGCGACGGTCGACCTGCGTAAAGGCGGCGCCTTCTCCTCCCGCATGGAAGCCAAGGACGGCAGCATGGGCTTCGACTTTGCCGGCATCTATACGGAGGTCGTTGAGCACAAGCGGATCGCATATGCCTTCGGCGACCGCAATGCCGAGGTCGATTTCGTGCCGGAGGCAAACGGCATCGTCGTCCGCGTCACGTTCGATAGCGAGCCGTCGCATTCGATCGAACAGCAGCGCGATGGTTGGCAGGCCATCCTCGACAACTTTGCAAAACACGTTCAGGCGAAGCAGGGCAGATCTGGGAGGGTTGTGGTCGACGCCAGCTCGGAGCGCGATTTCGTGGCGACCCGGCAATTCACAGCGCCTGCGCGCATCGTGTTCGAGGCCTGGACCAACCCCGAGCTATTTCAACAATGGTGGGTGCCGAAGTCGTGTGGCCTGTCGCTGCTGTCCTGCACCATGGATATCCGCACGGGAGGACAGTACCGTCTGGAGTTTCGCCATCCCTCCTCCGAGCAGCCTATGGCCTTCTTCGGCAGGTACATAGAGGTCACGCCGCCAGCGCGGCTGGTTTGGACGAACGATGAAGGCGGTGGGGCGGTCACCACCGTCACTTTCGACGAAGCGGATGGCGAGACTACGGTAGCGATGCGAGATCACTATCCTTCCAAGGCGGCGCGCGATGACGCTATAGCCTCGGGAAGCACGAGCGGAATAGCAGAGCAGTTCGAGCAACTCGAAACGCTCGTTACCGACCTGTCAGCAAGCCATGTGCAGCCGTAGATCGTTGAGCACTGATGCCGCAGCATGTGTGGCGTGCAAGCAGAGACTGCGCAAATGCATTCGAAACGCCGCTACCGGCCCATCGGGCGCAAGGCCGAAATCCCGTTAGATGTCGACCTTCTCGACGAAGTCGGATCTTGGGTCATAGCCAAGCAGGCTATGGCTCCAAGATCCGCTGATGCCTAGCTAGCTGACGCCGACAGCGCGACCGGCCGATTTCGGCATGTCGTCCAGAATGACCGTCTTGGTCTCTAGATACGGCAATAGTCCCTCGGTGCCGCCTTCGCGACCCATGCCGGATTGCTTGAAGCCGCCAAAGGCAATGCTGAAATCGGTCCGGAAGGAGTTGTGCCCGACGGTGCCCGACCGCAACTGACGTGCTGTCGCGTAGGCCCGCTCCACATCGTTGGTGAAGACCGATGCATTCAAGCCGTAGATCGTGTCATTAGCGATCTGGACCGCGTTTGCCTCATTGTCAGCGGGGATCACCGACAGCACGGGACCGAAAATCTCCTCTCGCGCAATCGTCGAGTTGTTGTCGACATTGGCGAATACCGTGGGCTCGATGAAGTAGCCACGGTTGAGGTGGGCCGGACGACCGCCACCGGTTGCAAGCGTAGCGCCTTCCGCCTTGCCCTTCTCGATGTAGCCTTCGACGCGATCACGTTGGCGGCTCATGGCCAAGGGCCCCATCTCGCACGATGGATCGAACGGATCGCCGACCTTCACCTTGCCAAAGGACTCGCTCAGCGCTTCGACGAGAGCATCGTGACGCTTCCTGGTCACGACGATACGTGTCAGCGACGAGCACACCTGACCGGTCAGGAAGGTTGCACGCCCTGCAATGGTCTTTGCGGCCGTACCGACATCGTAGTCGTCCAGGATGACGGCTGCGGACTTGCCGCCCAGCTCGAGCGTGCAGCGGGCGATGCGCTCACCGCAGATCGAGGCAATGCGGCGTCCGGCCGCCGTCGATCCCGTGAATGTAATCTTGTCGATGCCCGGATGGCGGACGAGAAGCTCGGATACTTCCCGGTCTGCGGTCAGAATATTGAGGACGCCCGGCGGGAGACCAACCTTTTCGCAGACCTCGGCGATGATGTAGGCGGCGCCGGGTGCTTCGGGTGAAGCTTTGATGACGACGGTGCATCCCGCGAGAAGCGCTGGCGCGCATTTGTTGGCGATCAGGCCTGGCGGTCCATTCCAGGGGATGATGGCGCCGACAACGCCGACGGGCTCGCGAACCAGCAGGCCGACATTGCCACCAGCACGCGGCGTGTGCCGCTCCTGGAAGGGGAACGTGTCCGCGAGGCCAGCGTAGAAGTTGTAAGTGTAGCTGAGGCCGGCTAGGCGGGTCTTCGCGATACTGTGGATCATGCCGGACTCTGTCGTCTGGATCAACGCGCCCTCTTCGACACGCTTGTCGAGTTCGTCGGCAATGGCGCGCAGATATCCGGCCCGCTCGGCGTGCGACATGCGCGGCCAGGGACCATGGTCGAAGGCTTTGCGTGCTGCCTCAACGGCGCGGTTGATATCGGCCTCCTGGGCCTCCGCGACCTGAGCAAACAGCTCTTCGGTTGCGGAATTCAGAACCGTGATCTTGGACGCACTCGATGGCTTGGTCCACTTTCCGTCGATGAAGAACAGATCAGGGTATTTGATCGGAGCTTGAGCGTTCATGTGTGTTTGTCTCCAACAGTCTGAAGATCGCTGGCCTGAATACCTCATCGCCTCCATCGATATTGCGAGGTCGATGGCACTGCATCGGGCCGCCAGCGATATATTTGCATGAATATGTTGCCGTCGAAAGTGGGTCATCAGATGTCAGATGGGAAGCGACACGATCGGCCGGCCAAAGAACTAGTCGGATTCGGTGACTGCAGCTGCGGAGTGTCGATCAGTGGCAGCGCTTGCCCTGCCCCATGGCGCTTTCGCACCGCATGCACCCCTGGTCCCCGTGGGGGGTTCCCGCTAGCAGGCAGACTTGGAGCCTCGACGGATTGGTATCGGTTGGCGACGAGCTTCGCCGCGGATGCGCATAGAGTACCGTGCCCCCTAGGCTTCACACTAGCACTTCGAGAGCGCTAGTCGCGATGACGCCCCATCAGTGCTCGCGCACTCTCATTCTTACGCAGAATTTTTGGGGGTAGGCGCTTTGGACGATGATATAATACATATATATATATCAGCTCCTTATAATCTATTTTCTGGCGGAAAGAGAGGCTAGCCACATCGGATCTGTTACGTAGCCAACGTTGTGGAGGCCAGCGCGATCTTGCTGTCGTCCACGAGGTCGCCCAAGTTCTTGCGGCGTCGTTCCAGGGCGGGCAGGAGGCCGGCGAGCGGGGCACGATCGCGCAGCTCTCCCGCGATCGCTCTCGGTCCTCTGATCATGGTTCTGGCGGTGGCAGCCCCCCGTCGAGCCCGAGACGAAGGAAGTAAGCGGCCGGGCGCGGAAGAGCCGGTGCCGTGGTTCGTCCTCGACTTCATTACGCTCATCCTTCTCAACAGCTCCGTAGAAATATCGGGCGGATGCGAAAGCGACGATAGGTACGCTGACGACGACGTTCATGCTCACCATGGCTCTCGCCGCCATGGTGCTTCAAACCGATATGCGGAACGTGCGGGCCCGCGGCCTGCGCCCTCTGCTGCTGGGTGTCGGTGCGTCGATTTTCATCGCTGGCTTGAGCCTGACATTGGTGCTGCTGTTCGTATAGTGTCGCTGCCATGACGCTAGAACAGCTTCGCATATTCATCGCGGTCGCCGAGCACGAGCACGTCACGCAGGCAGCGCGCCACCTCAACCTGACGCAGTCGGCGACGAGTGCGGCCATTGCGGCGCTCGAGGCGCGCTATGCGGTGCGGCTTTTCGATCGGATCGGCAGGGGCATCGCATTGACCGAGGCCGGTCGGCTGTTCCTGGTGGAAGCCAAGGCGGTGCTCGCGCGGTCGTCGACGGCGGAGACCGTACTGGCCGATCTCGCGGGGCTGAAGCGTGGCGCCCTCAGCCTCGCCGCGAGCCAGACCGTCGGCAACTACTGGCTACCCGCCATCATGCATCGCTTTCAGTCGAGCTATCCTGGCATCGCTCTCGCGCTGTCACTCGGCAACACGCAAACAGTCGCAGCTCAGGTGCATGAAGGAATCGCGGACATCGGTTTCATCGAAGGCGATATCGATGACCCGATGTTGAGTGTGCACGCCGTCGCGGAGGATAGCCTGGTCCTGATTGCGGCGCCTTGTCATCCCTGGACGAAGGCGCCACCGAGCGATGCGACGGAGTTCTCCGGCGCCAAATGGATTTGCCGGGAGCGAGGCTCAGGCACGAGGGCCGTTCTCGAAGCGGCGTTGCCAGCGCTCGGCATCAGGCGCGAGGATCTTCGGATCGGCTTGGAGTTGCCGTCCAACGAAGCAGTCTGCGCCGCTGTGGAGGCAGGCGCGGGCGTGACGATCATCTCCCGGCTGGTCGTGGAGCGGGCGTTGAAGGCGGGCTCGCTCTTCGCGATCGACGTTGACATGCCGACGCGCAGCTTCTCGATCCTGCGCCACAAGGAACGCTACATCACGCAGGCGTCCGCCGCATTCCATGATCTCGCGCAAAAGACCCATCACAATCCGGCCGGCGACCCTAGTGGCATCAGAGATGCCTGACCCAATTGAGCTCTTGTTCGCATACGTGCCCGATACGGCCGCTGCGAAGCTTCGAACTTGGATCCGGTGACTGGGTAGGTGTCGTGTTATCAGCTACGCGCATGTGTCGAAAGGGCTCCCGACTGATCCTCTCAGCCAACGGACGAAAGCAGTCCGGTGCTGCGCCCTCTCGCAGCCACCTCAAGCGCTTAAGAATTGCTGCCTACCTTACCTGCGGCCCTGAGAAACCGAACACCTTAGCCGAGGGTCGCATCACAAAAATTTTCTAATTCTATTGCGAAGAACTGATATGTCATGTACGCTATATATATTCGAATACAACGATGAGCTTCCGGCCGTGACGAGCGTGCCGGTCGGCGTAGTTGTTGGAAAAATACAACAAAACTAGAGGGAGGCGTCTGGTACTGAGGGGTTCCTTAAGCTCGTCATTTGCTGAACTGCGCTGCTCTAAATCTCCGACCCAACATCCTCTGTCCTGGCACCACCCGTAGGTAGGGAAGGAAACTGGCTTGGCTGCAAAGCCGAGCGATCAGGAGGAGTTGCGCCGTGGTCTATTCCCGTCGACAGCCTGCCGTTCTCATTCTTGGCATTGTTCTCGTTGCTCTGGCCTATTGCACTCAGGCCGGCTTGCTCGATGGTGTCATAAGCTACCTGGGCACCGGCCGATCCAAGGCCGCGATGTCGACGCTGCCGTTCATCTTCGGCCTGATCGCTATCGTGATCGGGCTTTGGCAGCTCTTGGGCGTACACCGCCCGGGCGGGCTCGATTACCTCAACTCGGCATTGGGCGGGGCACTATTCATTCTCGCGATCGCCATGCTAGTCCGCTGGTTTGTCGATCCACTGGTGGCGGTATGGAGCCGAGCGCTCGGGCCGGTGTTCGGCGGCATGTACGTTCATGACGTCTTCGGCCTCAACTATATCCTGCTCGGTATTGTCACCGGCCTTCTACTCGTCAATGTGATCGGCATTCCAGGCTGGGCACAGAACGGTGTCAGGCTCTCCCGCCTCGGACTGAAGACCGGCGTGATCCTGCTAGGAACTCTTTATTTTCTTCAGGAGATTCTTCATCTCGGCACGGCGTCGTTCACGCTGATCGGCATCTTCGTGCTCGGCTCGGTTGCCCTGGTGCTTTGGATCGGGCGCTTGATGAGCATCTCCAATTCTATGGGCGGCGTGCTGTCGGCCGGGGTCGGCGTATGCGGCGTGTCGGCGGCAGTGGCTGCCGCCCCGGTGGTGCAGGCCAGATCGGCGGAGGTTGCTTACACGATCGGCACCATTCTCCTTTGGGGAGTCGGCTGCATGTTCGTGTTTCCGACGATCGGCAAGCTCCTGCATCTGAGTCCCGAGGCGTTCGGCGCCTGGGCCGGCACCGGCATCCTGAACTCAGCGCAAGTGGCAGGAGCGGCGCTGGCATTTCAGCCTGACGGCATCGAGACGCTGAAGGTCGCGGAGATCTTCAACATTACGCGCATCCTCTTCCTGCCGCTGATCGTCGTGTGGCTGGCGGTGTGGTACGTGCGTAGAGAGACGGCGGTGAACGGTTCCGCAGCGGCCCACAGCGTCGGCGCCCTCGCCGTTACGCCGCCGCAGGTCAACATCGGACGGATCATCGTCGACAAGTTCCCGCTTTTCGTGCTCGGCTTTATCTTCATGTTCCTGATCAATCTGACAGGCGTGTTCCTGCCC
The DNA here is from genome assembly GCA_963205015.1 of Pseudomonadota bacterium. Classification (GTDB taxonomy): domain Bacteria; phylum Pseudomonadota; class Alphaproteobacteria; order Rhizobiales; family Hyphomicrobiaceae. The sequence goes on along the minus strand of CAUJKI010000460.1, from coordinate 481 downwards.
AAGGGCGTGAGTTCGGCCGATCTCTGGAAGGGGCAGTACTTCGACAACAACCTGAGAGCCGAGCGCCTGCTCAAGGACACGGATCTCGATGCGTTGAGAGCGGTGTCGATCAAGGTCACACGGCCCGATCACAAGGCGGCGCTCGACAGGCTCATTGCCAACAAGAAGGTGATGAGCATGAACGATTATCACGCCCTGGACGGCCTCGCGGCTTCCGGCCTGCTCCCGCGGGACGCCAGGGCCGCCGTATCCGGCGCGCGTCGCGCCGTGATGAACACGCCGCGGATCATCGGCTGGTTCCGTGACTGGATCGTCTGGCTCTTCGCCTTCGGTCTGACGGGGCTCGGAATGCAGATCACCATAGCCTCGCTCAAGCAGGCGGGCGGCGAGCCCCTGATCATCGGCGGCATCGTCGGCACCATAAAGCCCGTCGGATCGCTGATCGTGATCAACATGGTCGCCGGCCTGCTCGGCCTGAGCT
>CAUJKI010000459.1 GCA_963205015.1 Pseudomonadota bacterium | reverse complement strand
TCTCGATGCAACGGGACACCGGATCGCGCTGGTTCCCGTCGCGGCGATCCTCGTTGCCAGCCTGAAGCTTCGCTTCATGGAAATGCCGACCGATCGGCGGCATGCGACACCCTGGGTGCATGACTGCGACGTCGGGCTGGCGAAAGGCGAGGAAATGGGCTGGTTCGAGCACGGTTCGACGATCATCGTGCTCGCGCCGGCCGGTTTCGAATGCGCCGCGGGCGTCGTGGAAGAGGCGAGCATCCGCATGGGCGAGCCGCTGATGCACGTGCCGGCGCGCTAGCTACCGGGATCGCGCTGGCGGCGCATGGCGAGCGCGATGTCACACACCCGTCGCGCGAGTCTGTTGTTGAGTATCCCGGATCATCCATTCGCGAGCCAGGAATGTCCGCCGCCGCTCACGCTGCCCTCGCTTTCGCGCTGGTCGCAACGCTCGTTCACCTGTCGTCCGCCGCCCTCGCCGCACTCCGCTGTCGGCGATCACGAACAGTACCGCCGCCTCGAGAGCGCGATGCCGGCATCACCCTCATCCGCACAATCCGCGACATCGGCCCGCACGAGGAAGAGACGCTGCGATCCTCCTTCATGCTCACCCACCCCGAGCACGAGGTACTTTTCTGCGCGGCATCGGAGAGCGATCCCGCCGTCCGCATCGTGCGTCGGCTCATGGAGGCGCATCCGCGCGTGCAAGCAAGCCTTCTCATCGGCGACGACCGCATCAGTGCCAACCCGAAGCTCAACAACATGCTCAAGGGCTGGCAGGCGGCGCGGCACGCATGGATCGTTTTTGCAGACAGCAACCTCATGCTGCCGCCGGACTACCTCGAGCGCGTTCTTGCAGCCTGGACGCCGGGCACCGGCCTCGTCTGCGCGCCGCCAGTTGGCAGCCGACCCACTGGCTTCTGGGCCGAAGTGGAATGCGCCTTCCTGAATTCCTACCAGGCGCGCTGGCAGTATGCCGCCGACAGCATTGGCCTCGGCTTCGCGCAGGGCAAAACCATGCTCTTCCGCCGCGAGCTTCTCGAAAGTCACGGCGGCATCGCGGCATTGGCCTCGGAGCTCGCAGAGGATGCCGCCGCGACGAAACTCGTCCGCGATGCAGGGCTGCGCGTCCGGCTCGCCGGGCCATCCTTCTTCCAGCCGCTTGGGCACCGGACCGCCGGCCACGTTCTGGCGCGCCAGCTCCGATGGGCGCAATTGCGCCGCCTGACCTTCCCCGGCTGGTTCGCGCTCGAGCTTCTGACCGGAAGCGCCCTTCCGCTGCTTGCCGCGGCGGCAGCCGCGCCAGCCTTCGGTGTCCCGCCGGTGCCTACCGTCATCGGACTTGCGGCGCTCTGGCTCGGTGCGGAAGCACTCCTCGCTCGGATCGGCGGCTGGCACCTCTCATGGCGCTCGCCTGCCGCCTGGCTGCTGCGCGATCTGCTCATTCCGCTCATCTGGCTGCGCGCCTGGACGGCAAAGGCCTACCAGTGGGGCGGACACAGGATCGCCTGGCAGCAGGACGGCTCGACCAGCATGACTGCCGAGAGCGCCGTCGGCCTCCGTTGAGCCGGCGGCAGGCCCTGCCTAGTTGTCATCATGGCTTCGCGCAATCGCGCTTGAATGATCCATGGCGGCAGATTCGGCGCGCGCGGCGCCGCCGGGTGCCGGCAGTCGTATCCATCTATTATTGCGGAACGAGCACCATGGGCATCCCTATGCAGGGGAAGTCGGCGCCGCGAATCGCCTTGATCGAGGACGACGAGAGCCTGGCGCTGCTGCTCAGCTACAACCTCGATGCCATGGGCTATGCCGTCGAGTGGACCGCGCACGGCGCCGAGGCGCTGAAGCGGCTCCTCAGCGACCCACCGGCGCTCGTCGTGCTGGACTGGGTCATGCCCGGCCTCTCCGGTATCGAGATCCTGCGGCAGATCCGGCAGAACGCGCACACGCGGACGCTGCCGGTGCTCATGCTGACGGCGCGGACCGATCGCGAGGACCGGCGGCGCGCTCACGAGCTCGGCGTCGATGCCTTCATGGCCAAGCCATTCGCTGTCGGCGACCTCATATCGCGGCTGCAACACCTGCTGTCATCGGGTTGAAACTCGAATCCCTTAGTCCCTGCCCCATGCAAGACGCCATCCCATCCGAGCTCACGGCCCAACCATCCGATACGCAATATCGTGCGGTGTTCATTTCCGACGTCCATCTCGGCACGCGCACGGCGCAGGCACACGCGCTCCTGGACTTCCTGCGTGTCGTCGAAGCCGACACGTTCTATCTGGTCGGCGACATCGTCGACTTCTGGAAGGTCCGGCGCGGGCCGCACTGGCCACAGGCGCACAATGACGTACTGCAGAAGCTGCTCCGCAAGGTCCGCAAGGGCTCGCGGATCGTCTTCATCCCGGGCAACCACGACGAAGGGCTCCGTGACTTCTGCGGCTGCCACTTCGGCGGCATCGAGATCCAGCGCACCTGCATCCACGTGACGGCCGCCGCCCGCCGCTATGTCGTCATGCACGGCGACGAGTTCGACATCGTCGTGCGCAACGCCCGATGGCTCGCGTTTCTCGGCGACCGGGGCTACGAGGCAGCGCTGTGGCTCAACAATCCGCTGAACTGGGCCCGTCGCCATCTCGGGCTCGGCTACTGGTCCCTCTCCGCCTACCTGAAGAACCGCGTCAAGAAGGCCGTTTCCTTCATAGGCGCCTACGAGGAGGCCGTCGCCGGCGAGGCACGCCGGCACGGCGTCGACGGGGTCATTTGCGGCCACATCCATCATGCAGCCGACCGGCGCATCGGCGAT
>CAUJKI010000458.1 GCA_963205015.1 Pseudomonadota bacterium | reverse complement strand
GTACTCCTTTTCCGGGATGGTGCCCTCGAAGTCGCCATAGTCGAGCGGATGATCTTCGACCTCGACCGCGAGGCGCTTGTCGCTCGGGTCGAGCGATGGCCCGCGCGTGACCGCCCAAGACTTGAAGACGCCATCCACCTCCAGGCGAAGGTCGTAGTGGAGCCGCGTCGCATCGTGCTTCTGAATGACGAAGCGCGGATATTCGGCAGGCTTTATCGCGCTCTTGCCGCTCGGCTCGGCCGTCTTGGTGAAATCGCGCCGCGCGCGGTATTCGGAGAGTTTCCTGGCGGCCACGGCGGATACTCGCTAGCTCGCGCGCCGGGCCGAGGACTTCGGCTTGGCGCGCCGCTTCGGCTCCTTGGCCGCGGCCTTCGTCGCCGCCGGCTTCTTGCCGCCGACGCTGCGCCGCAGCGCCTCCATGAGATCGACCACGTTGGCGCCCTTGGGCCGCTCCTCTTCTGCGTAGGCGACGATCCGCCGGCCCTTGAGCTTGTCCTTGATCAAGGCTTTGAGCGCAGTCGCGTAGTGGTCCTCGTACTTCGCGGCATCGAAGGCGGACGTCTTGCGCCCGATGAGCTCGGCCGCGAGATCCACCATTTCCTTGTCCGGCTTCGTCTTCGGGATCTCGCTGAAATAGTCGTCGGCGTCGCGCAGCTCGTCGGCATAGCGCAGCAGGACCATGACGAGCCCCTCGCCGAGCGGCGCGATCGCGACCAGCCATTCGCGCCCGCCGATCGTCACCTGGGCGATGCCCGCCTTGCCGGTCTTGCGCATGGCCTCGCGGATGACCGCATAGCCTTCGCCGGCGATGTCGTCGCCAGGCACGATGTAGTAGGGGCGCTCGAAGTACCGCCAGTCGATGTCGGTGAGATCGACGAACTGGGCGATGTCGATCGTCTTGCGGCTCTCGAGCTTGACGGCGTCGACCTCCTCAGGCTCGAGCGTGACGTACGTGTCGGTATCGACCTCGTAGCCTTTGACGATGTCGCTGTTCTCTACTTTCCCGACGCCAGGCACGACCTTCTCATAGCTGATGCGGCGGCCGGAAGGTTTGTGGATCTGGCGGAAGGAAATCTCGGATTTCGACTCGACGGCGTTGTAGATCTCGACTGGGATCGAGACCAGGGAGAGGCGAAGGAATCCCTTCCAGTAGGCACGTGCTTGCTTGGGCATGACGCGACACTCGAACATGGCGGGCACACAATCCCGCAGAACCTCCCGATTCAACGGGCTTGCGACCCTGCGAGTTCCTATCACGGATAGAAATACGGCGATCTGGCGCTTCAAGCCAGGATTTACCATCACCGGGCTGGGGTGCGGAGCTATCGCAGGCCTGCACGGGGCGCACGATACCGGTGCCGAGGCGGCCATTGACGTAGATTACCGGCGCGCGCGTAGCGCCTTCTTCGGGCCGGCCCACTTCCGGAAGATTGCTCTCGTCTCCTCATCGACCGGGAAAAAGCTCTCGATGCGCAACTCCTGCAGCGTGATGTCCTGAGGCGTGCCGAGGGTCGCGATTGTCGTGAAGAGGGGCAGTCTCGTGCGGCCCTTTTGGAAATGCATGGGAAGGATTGGTGCGCCAGCGCCGACGGGCGGTGCCTGCGAGATTGTCGTGCGCACGTCCCGGTAGCTGAGCAATCGCTCCAGGAGGGCCGCTGTTTCGGGCCTTCCGTCGGCAGCGGCATCGGCCTCGACGCTGCGGACGAAATAGCGGACCACATCCGCCCAGTTCTCCAGATACGGGCGCAGCACGTCGGGCGCGACGAGGGCGTCGGCGAGATTGATGGCGGCACCGGGTTCGACGGGGCCGACCAGGAACTCCACCATGGCAACTGCGCCCTTGTTGGCCTGCATCAGGTTCCAGTGCCGATCGACCACCACTGCGGGGTACGGCTCCTGCTGCGCCAGCATGTAGTCGAGCGCCTCGCGAACGGGCGCGAGCGTGGGCGCAGCAAGGTCCGTCTCAGTCCAGACGGGTGCGAAGCCGGCAGCCAGCAACAGCGCATTGGATTGCCTGAGCGGCAGATCGAGGGCCGCCGAGAGGCGGAGGACCATGTCCCGACTGGGTCTCGTGCGGCCAAGCTCGAGGAAGCTGACGTGGCGTTGCGAGCAGGCCGCCGCCAAGGCCAATTCAAGCTGCGAGAGGCCCCGCTTTCGCCGCCACCAGACGAGGCGCGACGAGAACTTGGAGGGTGGTTCCACGACTACCTCGCATGTAGTTGATTGCAGCGTCCGGTGCGCGGATAGTGCCGTCGCCGGGGCGGCCACGCAACAGCGGAGCAACGACCTCGCCCTTTGCTCAGGTCGCGGCATCTTGGAAAGATGACGTAATGAAAATTGCGTTCGCCGGATCGTTCGCGATGCGCCTTGCCGATCCGGTTCGGGCGCGGCTGGCCATGCCGTGCGAGGTCGTTTCGGACGACGAGACGCACATCGTCTCGCGTCTGGCCGATGTCGACGTGCTCGTCTCCATGAGCTTCAACAAGCAGATGGCAGATGCCGGCCGGCATCTACGACTGATCCAGGTGCCGGGCGCCGGTCTCGACCGGATCGACCGCAGCGCGCTCCGCGCCGGACTGCATCTCGCCAATGCCTACGGACATGAAGTGGGCATCGCCGAGTATGTCATCGGCGCGATGATCGCGCTGTCGCGCTCGTTCGGATGCCTCGACGCAAAGCTGCGGATCGATGAATGGGCGAGCCAGTGGGCCATCGGCGCGCCGGCGCCGCCGTTGTGGCCCGAGCTTGCAGGAAAGACGCTCGGCATTCTCGGCTTCGGCCACATAGGCGAAGCACTTGCCCGCCGCGCCCGCGCCTTCGACATGCGCGTTTGTGCCATCCGGCGACAGAGGCAGATCGCGCCGCCGGCAGGCGTGGCATTCGTCGGAGGGCTGGAGGACTTGGACGAAGTCCTTGGCCAGTCCGATTTTGTCGCGATCACGCTCTCGCTCTCGCCGGAGACCCGCGGTCTCCTCGATGAACGGCGCTTGCGTCTCATGCGGTCGAGCGCCTATCTCATCAATGTCGCGCGGGCCGAGATCGTGGACGAAGCCGCGCTGTATCGCGCGCTTGCTACGGGTGGCTTGGCCGGTGCGGCGATCGATGTGTGGTATCGTTATCCGACAAAGCCGGGGACGGCGCCGCCGGCGACAGAGCCCTTTCGCGAACTACCCAACGTGATCATGACACCCCACGTCTCCGGTTGGACAGAAGGCATGCTTCAGGCACGAGCGAAGCTGATTGCGGACAACATAGAGCGGACCGCGCGCGGCGCTCCGCCGCTGAACGCCATCCCACCGTCCCTTTGAGAGCACCATGGAGCCTGAGCATCGCCACTGGGCTGCGCGCCTGCCCTTCTACTATGGCTGGCTGATCGTCAGCATCGCTTTCGTCACGATGGCGATCGGCGTGACCGCGAGAACCTCGTTCTCGCTACTGATGCCGCCGCTGATCGACGAGTTCGGCTGGGATCGAGGCCTCGCCGCTGGTGCCTTCTCGTTCGGCTTTCTCGTGTCGGCCGTTCTGAGCCCCTTCGTCGGCCGCGAGATGGACCGGCGCGGGCCACGCGTGGTGATCCTGACAGGGGTGGTGCTGCTGTCGGCGGGTCTGTTCCTGGCGCCTTTCATCGAGCGGCCCTGGCATCTTTACGTGACGCTCGGCGTCCTGGTCGGCGGCGGCGCCAACCTGATGACCTACACCACGCACTCGCAGTTCCTGCCGAACTGGTTCCTCAGGCGGCGGGGACTTGCCATCAGCCTTGCCTTTGCGGGCGCGGGCGTGGGCGCCATCGTGCTCCTGCCCTGGCTGCAGTCGATCATCCTGAGCGAGGGTTGGCGCGCCTCCTGCTGGGCAATCGGCTGGCTCGTCGTGCTCGCCGTGGCTCCGCTCAACCTGCTCGTGCGCAAGCGTCCGGAGGAAATCGGGCTTCTGCCGGACGGCGCGGCGCGGCCGACGGCCGGCTCCGCGTCGCGACTTGGCGCGCACATCGTCGATCCGGCCTGGGTCGCCGTCGAGTGGACGCTGGCGCGGGCTGCGAGAACAGCACGCTTCTGGTGGATCGTGCTGGGCTATTTCTGCGCCCTCGTCGCCTGGTATGCCGTGCAGGTGCATCAAACGAAGTATCTCACCGAGATCGGCTTCACGCCGCTCGTCGCGGCCTGGGCGCTTGGCGCGGTGAGCGTCGTCGCCATCCCCGGCCAGATCATTCTCGGCAGCCTGTCGGATCGCATCGGCCGGGAGTGGGTGTGGACGGCCGGGTGCGCGGGCTTTGCCATCTGCTATGCCGCACTTGTCGCGCTGGAGCATGCTCCGTCGACGGCGCTCCTCTACGTAATGGTCTTCACGCAGGGCTTCTTCGGCTATGCGCTCACATCCGTCATGGGGCCGATCGTGGTGGAGATCTTCGAGGGGCCGCACTATGGGTCGATCTTCGGCACGATCAGCGTCGCCCTGATCACGGGCGGCGCAGCGGGGCCCTGGATTGCCGGCATCATCCATGACGCATCGGGCAGCTACCGGCTGGCCTTCCTTCTGATCATCGGTTGCTGCGTCGCCTCCGCGGTCGCGATCTGGCTCGCGGCGCCGCGCAAGGTCCGCTCTGTGCCTGGACGCGCACGGCACTGATACGACGGACGCGCAGCCTCGATCGCTTGCCAGCTCCGGGTTCGGGCCGTAGCCTCCGGAGGGAAGCTATGCTCATGCTCATGAGGTCGCTATGCAGAAGCGCAAACTCGGACGAAGCGGACTGGAGATTGCCCCGCTCATTTTCGGTGGCAATGTATTTGGCTGGACGGTCGATGAGAAGAGCTCGTTCACGCTGCTCGATGCCTTTGTCGACGCCGGCTTCAACTGCGTCGATACGGCGGATGTCTATTCGCGCTGGGCACCGGGCAACAAAGGCGGCGAAAGCGAGACGATCATCGGTAACTGGTTCAAGGCCAGCGGCAAGCGCGACAAGATCATTCTCGCGACCAAGTGCGGACTGGAGATGGCGCCTGACAAGAAGGGCCTCTCGAAGGCCTACATCGTGCGCGCCGTGGAGGATTCGCTGAAGCGCCTCCAGACGGACACCATCGATCTCTACCAGTCGCATCGCGACGATCCGGCGACGCCGCTCGAAGAGACGATGGCCGCTCACGCCGAGCTGATCAAGGCCGGCAAGGTGCGCGCCGTCGGCGCCTCGAACTATACGGCGGATCGCCTGAAGGCCGCGCTGGCGGCGAGTGCCAAGGCCGGCATTCCGCGCTATGAAACGCTGCAGCCGAACTACAATCTCGCCGACCGCACGGAATTCGAGGGACCGCTGCAGGATCTGTGCGTTGCGGAGGGCATCAGCGTCATCCCGTACTACTCGCTCGCGAGCGGATTTCTCACGGGCAAGTACCGCTCGGAGGCGGATGTGGGTCAGCGCGCCCGCGGTGCTGGCGTGAAGAAGCATCTGACGCCGCGCGGGTTCGGCATCCTCAAGGCACTGGACGGCGTTGCCGCGCGCCACGGCGCGACGCCAGCCCAGGTTGCGCTCGCATGGCTCCTTGCGCAGCCGGCCATCGCCGCGCCGATCGCGAGCGCGACGACGACGGCCCAGCTTGCCGAGATCCTGAAATCGGCCGAGCTGAAACTCAGCGCCGATGATCTTGCCGCACTTGCCAAGGCGAGCGGCTGACGTGAGCGCGTGCGTGTAGAAATGAAAAGGGGGCTTCCAGTGGAAGCCCCCTCTGCTGTTGAGCGACGCCGGCGCGGCGCCTGTTACTTGTCGAGCCAGGCATTCTCCATGCGCCAGCTATTGTAGAGCGAGTTGATGTGGCTGGTGACGCCCTTCACGTGCGGCGCCCAGCACGTGGCCGCTTTGTTGTGCAGGATGATCGGGCGTGCCACGTCCTCGACGATCTTGCGCTCGGCCTGCCAGAGGATCTGCTTGCGCTTAACGGGATCCGTCTCGCGTGACTGCGCGAAGATGAGTTCGTCGACCTCCTTGTTGCAGTAGCCCGTGTAGTTGCGCTCCGAAGCGCAACTGAAGTTCTCGACGAGGCCGACGTCGGGATCATCGACGCCGACGCCCGTCGTGTTGAGGCCGACGGCGTAGTCCTTGCGCGTGACCTTGGCGTGCCAGAGCGGTGTGTCGACGTTCTCGAGCTCGCCCTCGATGTAGACCGCCTTCATCTGGTCGATGAAGATGACAGCCGGGTCGCGATAGAGCGGGATGTTGCGCGTCGCGACCTTGACCTTCAGCGGCTTCGCCGCGCTGTAGCCGAGCTCCTCCATGAGCTTGCGGGCCTGGGCGAGGTCCTTCGAGCGGTCGGGGTTGTAGCCCGGCAACTTGGCGAGTTCCTCCGGCGGCATCGACCACACGCCCTCGGGTCCCGGCAGCATGACCGCGCCGATCGACGACTTGCCTTCGGCGAGGATCGTGTTGAAGGCGCCGCGATCGATGGCCAGTGCCATGGCGAGGCGCACCTTCGGATTGTCGAAGGGAGGCGCCGACGAATTCACGATCATGTTGATCGTGTTATTCGATGGCACGAACTGGCAGACGGACTTCGGCGCCTTCGCCTCGACGTCCTTGAGGCCGGCGACCGTGATGTCGGAGACGAAGGTCAGGTCGACCTCACCGGCAATGAAGGCCAGGACGCGCGTCGAGCGATTGCTGATGATGCGGTATTCGATGCCGTCGAGGCGCGGCAGGCCCTTCTTCCAGTAGTCGGGGTTCTTGGCGAGCTTGATCGAGTCGCCGCGCTTCATCTCGGCGATCTTGAAGGGGCCGGTTCCCACCGGATTGACGCGCATCTGCTTCTGCTCGACGTGGCAGGGGTAGACCGGCGAATAGCCCGAGGCGAGAAGCGCGAGGAAGCTCGGCTGCGGTGCCTTCAGCTCGAACGTGACTTCATGGTCGCCGTTGGTCGTGATCCCTTTGACGTTGTGGTACCAGATCTTGCGCGGGTTCTTGCGGAAGTCGTCCGACTTCACGAGCCCGGAAACGAGATCGAACGTGCACTTGACGTCCTTCGCCGTGAAGGGCTTGCCGTCGTGCCATTTGACGCCCTGCTCGAGCTGGAAGGTGAGCTTGGTCTTGCTGTCATCCCAGGCCCAGCTCTTGCCGAGGTCGGGCACGATCGTCCCCAGGTTTGCCTCGAGCTTGGTCTGATCGAACAGCACGAGGTTGTTGAACACCGGCATGAACGGGAACACCGTCGAGATCGTCGCTTCCTCGTGGATCGAGGCGCTCGGCGGCGTGTCCCACACATAGGATTTGAGAATGCCGCCCTGCTTCTGCGCGTGGGCGGCGGGGGCGAGGAGGAGGGTGGCCAGGGCAAGCGCGCACGCTCCCCGTGCCTTAAGAGCGATCATCGTGGCGTTCTCCCAGGGTTCCGATCTCATGTCGGCCATCACGGCGCCGGAACGGGCGGCCATGCGGTGCTCGAAGCATAACACGCCGCGCTCGCGCGCCAACACCTCGCTGCCCGCATGGCGGATGCCGCCGGACGGGCTGTCTCGCCGCCTTGCCCGTGCCCCTCCCGCGTTGACGGACGCGCTCGGTGCATTGCATTCTCCGTTTGCCGGATGCGCCGGCCAAGGCCTTCAGCCCAGGACTGATTTCCGCATGAGCCATGCCGTTGATCCGATCACGGTCTCCGTGATCCAGCACCGCCTTCGCGCCATCGTCGAAGAGATGGGCGAAGCCATGCTGCGCACCTCCTACTCGCAGATCCTGAACTCGAGCCGCGATTTCTCGACGGCACTGTGCGATCCCGAGGGCCGGCTCATCGCGCAGGCCGAGCACGTGCCCATCCACGTCGGCGCACTGCCGTTCGCGGCAAGGTCGGTCCATGACTTCTTCAAGGGCACGATCCGGCCGGGCGATGTCTACCTGCTGAACGATCCCTACCGGGGCGGCAATCACCTTCCCGACCTCACAGCCTTCGTACCGGTGTTCGACGGCGACAAGCTCGTCTATTGGGCCATCAACCGCTCACATCAAAGCGACATCGGCGGCGCTACGCACGGCGCCTACAACGCCAGCGCCAGGGAGATCTTCCAGGAAGGTCTGCGCGTGCCGCCGCTGAAGCTCTACGATCAGGGCGTGCGGCGCGAGGACGTGTACGAGATGATC
>CAUJKI010000457.1 GCA_963205015.1 Pseudomonadota bacterium | reverse complement strand
CTATCTGCGAAAGATCGAAGAGAGCAGCATCGATGCTCTCGTGCTTTATGCTGAATCGGGAGTTCCATTCGAGGCCAAGGAAATCGCCGACGTCATGGAGGTCCGCCGTATGCTCGAAGGGCAGGCGGTCAGGTTGGCCTGCACACGCAGGACTGCGGACAACATCCGCGAGATCAATGCCATACTTGAAGAGACCAACAAGCGCCTATCCAAAAAGCAAAGCATAGAGCGCGAGGACGAGGCGTTCCATCTTGCGATCTTTTCCGCCACCAAGAATGACATTTTGCTGCGCGTGGCGAGATCGTTCTACGAACTGTCCAGGCATCGACGGAAGGTCTACTTTGCCGACCATAGTCGCGGGCGCCATTCTTATGAGGATCATTGCGCGATCCTGGAAGCCATAGAAGAACGACGGGTCGGCCAGGCCGAGCAACAGATGAACGCTCATCTCTCCCGAACCAGCGAGGCGTGGCAGATGCTGTTGGGCGAACCCAAGGCCAAGAAGCGATAGCATCGCCGGAGGCGTGGCGCGCGGCCGGCTCACGATCCGGCAATGCCGCATAGCTATGAATGCCTTCGGACGCCGGCCTTTGGCGCGTCTCCCGCCCTCGGCGAAACGCGAGGGCGGATCTCCCTCGAAATTCTCTAGCCCTTGAGCGCACCCGCCGTCAGCCCGGCCACGAAGTAGCGGTAGCAGAAGGCGAAGATCACGAACAGCGGCAAGGCGATCAGCGAGGCGCCGGCGAGGATCTCGCCCCAGCGCAAATCCTGCGCGCCCAGCATCGAGGCCAGCGCCACCGGCAGTGCTTTGTTCTGATCGCTCATGATCAAGACCAGCGCAAACACGTAATCGGCCCAGGACAGCAGAAACGAGAAGATGCCGACTGTAATCAGGCCCGGCGCCGACAGGGGCAGAACCACCTTGACGAAGGCGCCGAACTGCGAGCAGCCGTCCACCATGGCGGCCTCCTCCAGATCGAACGGCATCGCTTTGAAGAATCCCCAGAGCAGCCACACCGCGAGCGGCAGCGAAATCGCGAGGTGGGCAATCAGCAGCCCGCCGAGGCTGTCGGCCAGCCCGACCGCGCGGAAGGCCGCCGACATCGGAATGACCAGCATCAAGGGAGGAAACATGTAGGCGAACAGCATCGAGGCGACCAGCGTCGTCTTGCCGCGAAATCGCAGCCGCGTCGCGCCATAGGCGATGAACGAGGACAACGTGGTCGCCACGACAATCGTCGCCACCGCCATCAGCACGCTGTTGAGAAAATTGATCGGGTAGTTCGTCAGTTGCAGCAGCGATTTATAGGAACTGAGATCCGGCGGCCAGAGTACCAGCGACGTATCCAGAAACAGTTTGTCCGGCGCGCGCAGGCTCGACAGGATCATCCAGTAGATCGGAAAGAACGAGTAAACGCAGATCGCCAGCACGGCGGCGTAGAGGCCGCCGCGCATGGCGATCTTTTTGACCGGCCAGCCTGAAATATCCATCGTCTGGCCGTCAGCCGCCTGCGCCTGTCCGTTCTGCGGCAAGCGATCCCCGCCGGCCGCCTGCCGCAGCAGTTGCCGCCGCGGAGCGGAGATGACGGCCTCGGCGGAGAGTTGCGGAGTTCGCTGTGTCACCGTCATCGTCCCTGCTTTGCCTCGTCGATGGGGAAAAATCTCAGATAGATCAGAATAACGATCGCGAGAAATAGAAACGAGACCGTTGCGACCGCCGCTCCCGCGCCGAGATCGAATTCGATGAACGCCCGCCGATAGGCCAGGGTCGGCAACGTCTCGGTTTCGTTCATCGGGCCTCCCTTGGTCAGCAGCCAGATCACGTCGAACTTGTTGAACATCCATATTCCGCGCAGGAGAACCACGACGATAAGGACCGACCTCAGGCCCGGCAGCGTGATGTGCCAGAACTGCTTCCACGCGCTGGCGCCATCGACGCGCGCGGCCTCGTAAAGCTGGCTCGGTATGGTCTGCAAGCCGGCGAGCACGCACGTCACCACAAACGGCGTCCATATCCATACGCTGACGAGCACGACCATGCCCTTGGCGGTGGACGGCTCCGCGCCCCAATCGAACATGCCTCGCCCGAACGAGGCCATGATGCTTTTGATCAGGCCGTAGTTCGGATCGAACATCCATTGCGCAACCAGGCAGGCGACGACCGTTGGCAGGAAGTAAGGCACGATCGACAACGCGCGAACGATCGTCTGTCCGATGAACTGGCGGTTCAGCACCAGCGCGATCGAGATGCCCAGCACCACTTGCAGGACGATGGCGCTGATCGAGATCACCAGCCCGTTCACGAGCGCGCCCCAGAACAGCGGGTCCGCCATGATTTCAAGATAGTTGCCGGACCCGACCCACCGCGGCGTGTCGATGAACGACGCCGCAGTGTAGAAGGAGAGCTTGATCGAGTACAGCAGCGGACCGCCGACGATGACGCCCAGTATCAGCACGCTCCCGACAAACAGCGCGATGATCCGCCGATCCTGCTTCATGTGATTCCCCGCCTGCTTGCTTCCTGTCTCAGCCGATCTTCCTGATGCGATCGGCCGCCGTCTTCACGCAATCGGCGGACGACATGCCCTTGAGCACCTTGTTCTGCAGCATCTCGGGCATGATGTTCAGGTCAAATATCTTGCACGGACGCAGGTCCATCTCCGGACCGGTCTTGTCGAGCGATGCGATCCGCACATTCTCGTCCTCGACGAACCCCTTCATCTGCATCATCGTCGCCCAATGCTTCTGGATCATCGGGTGCTTCTTCCAGCGCGGGTCGTCATAGACGTCCATGCGCGCCGGCTGGAAGTTCATCCATGCCGAGTGCAGCCAGTCGATGTAATGCTCGTCGATGAACCACTTGAGGAACTTGAGCGTCTCCTCGCTCTGCTTGGTCTTGAACGCGACGAAGCCGTCGAAGGCGAAAGACAGCGCCTTCTGCTTGCCGCTGCTGTCCGGCGACGGAAAAATCCCGTACTTGTCTGAAAGCTCGGGGTTGCGCGCCTCGATCGCCTCGACCACGCGCCCGGAATAGACCGTGTGAGCCACCTTGCCGGTAACGAACAGGCTCATCAGTTCGGCATAGCTGACGGTGTTCATCCCCGGCGGCATCGTCTTGTAGAGATCGGCATAGAGATCGAGAAAATGCGCCGTTCGCGCGGCATCCTGACCGGCATCGAGCGTAACGTTCCACTTGTCGTCGTAGAACTTCGGCACGTCCGCCAGCAGGCTTCCGAAGCTTGACCAGTTGGTGGCGCTGTCGCTGGCCAGCGGGATCACGCAGCCGCCGCGCTCGACGCTGCCGTCCTTCGTCACTGTCAGCGCCCGGCAGTTTTCAAGAAACTCCGCCCAGGTGTTTGGCACCTTCAGGCCCTTTTCGGCGTACAGGTCCTTGCGATAGTAGACCGTCACCAGATTGTAGTCGTAGGGATAGAACCAGTTCTCGCCCTTATACGTCCAGGCGGCCATTCGCCCCCAGGTGTACTTTTTCACGAGATCGGTCATGGGCAGAAGGTGCCCGCCATTCGCATATTGCAGAAGGTGGGCGATGTACCCCAGGGTCGCCAGATCATACGGTGCGCCCGCGTTGATCGCAGCCATCGCCTTCGCATAGGAGGCGCTGATCGGCGCGGAATCGATGATGATCTTGACGCCGAACTTGCTCTCATAGGCGGCGGCCGCGTCGCGCAGAACAGCCTGGCTGCCCGCCGCGGTTTCATTGTTCAGGAAGCGGAGCGTCACCCCGGATTGCGCATTGACATAGGGCGCGGCGAGCGAACCGGCGATGCCGGCCGCCGCTCCGGCGGATGTCTTGATGAAGCGTCGACGGCTGATGCCGATGGCGCTACCCTTGAATTTCAACAGACCTGAGTTGTGGTTGTCCATGACGCTCCCTCCCGTTTCCACCTTGATTTGCCGCCCTTGCCCACCTCAACGTTTTCCCGCTTTCGCGCGAGAACAGATGCAGCTTGTGTTGAGGCAGAACCACTGAAATCCGGTCGTTCGCCCGCAGCGCGTCATCGCGAGCAAACACCGCACGGAACTTGTTGCCGTGAATTGTGCCAAGCACATAGGTTTGCGCGCCGATCTGCTCGACCAGACTGATCGCCATTTCGACTGCCGCGGAGGTTTCGCTACGTTCGATATGCTCGGGCCGGATGCCGAGTGTGACGTTTCTTTCCTCCTCGGAGAACTCATTGCTTGGCAGACCGACGCGCAGGCTGCCGGAGCATATCGTCAGGTCGCCACCGTCACGGCTCAGTTCGCCGTCGATCAGATTCATCTCCGGCGAACCGATGAAGGCGGCGACGAAGGCGTTTGCCGGCCGATCGTAAAGGTCGAGCGGCTTGCCCGCCTGCTGGATCCAGCCATCGCGCATGATCACGATCCGGTCGCCGAGCGTCATGGCTTCGACCTGATCGTGCGTGACGAAGATCATCGTGGCGCCCAACCGTGCGTGCAGCGTCGCGATCTCCTCGCGGGTCCTGACGCGCAATTTGGCATCGAGATTGGAGAGCGGCTCATCGAGCAGAAACACGTCGGGGTCGCGGACCAGCGCCCGGCCAAGCGCGACGCGCTGCATCTGCCCGCCTGACAGTTGACGCGGCTTGCGCTCCAGCAGCGCCTCCAGGCCAAGATTCAGCGCCGCACCGCGCACCCG
>CAUJKI010000456.1 GCA_963205015.1 Pseudomonadota bacterium | reverse complement strand
GGGCCCTGATGAAGATGCCGACATGGCTCCCGCATCCTGCCACCTGGACCATGAAGCGCGCGGCGCGCAGGCTGAGGGGCGCGGTTGGCAGTATCGTGGCGCGGCGCCGCGGCGAGGGTGCGAGCGGCAATGATCTTCTCGGGCGCCTGCTCGCTGCGCGCAATCCGGAGAGTGGTGCGCCCATGGGCGACGAGGATGTCATCAGCAATCTGGTGACGCTGCTCGAAGCCGGCCATGAGACGACGGCGCGGGCGCTCACATGGGCACTCTATCTCATGGCCCGCGCACCCGACTGGCAAGAGCGCGTACGCGCAGAGGTGATCGCTGTGGCCGGCAAGGCGCGGATCAAAGGCGCGCATATTCCGCATCTGCCGGTTACTGACCAGGTTATGAAGGAGGCCATGCGGCTCTATCCGCCAGCCCCGGTTATTTCGCGCATGCCGGTCACGGAAATGAAGCTCGGCGACGCCACGATCCGCCCGCGCACGCAGGTTGTGATTCCGATCTATGCTATTCACCGCCATCGCAAGCTGTGGGACGATCCGGATCGCTTCGATCCGGACCGTTTCCTGCCCGAGCGCGAGAAGGCCATGCCGCGAGCACAGTACATGCCGTTCGGCGCGGGGCCGCGGATCTGTCTTGGCATGTCGTTCGCGCAGATCGAGGCGGTCGTGCTCTTCGCGACATTCATTCGCGCGGCGCGCTTCGACTGGGATGGCCGTCATCTGCCCGAGCCCATCAGCCGCGTCACGCTGAGGCCGAGGGGCGGCATGCCTCTGCGCGTCGAGCCGATCGGTTAAGATGCGCGGAAGAATCACTTCTCCGCGAGACCGCAATGCCCCCGAGCGAGCCTTCATTCACCATCGGCATAGAAGAGGAGTACCACCTCGTCGATGTGCGCACGCGCGCGCTTGCGATGGAGGTGCCGGCGGGCTTCATGGAGGACTGTGAGCGTGCGCTCGGTGCGCAGGTCTCACCCGAGTTCCTGCGCGCGCAGATCGAGGTGGGCACGCGGCCGTGTCGCACGCTCGGCGAGGCCTCGGCAGACTTGCGCCGATTGCGTTCCGGCATCGTTGCTAACGCGGCGCGTCACGGTCTTGCGCCGATCGCGGCCTCGACGCATCCCTTCGCGCGCGCCGGCCAGGCCCCGCATACGGACCGTGAGCGCTATCACGCGCTTGCGCGCGACCTTGCTGGCGTCGGTCGCCGTCTGCTCATCTGCGGCATGCACGTTCACATCGGGATCGACGACGACGAGCAACGCATCGACCTGATGAACCAACTTCGCTACTTCCTGCCCCACCTGCTGGTGCTGACGACGTCGTCGCCCTTCTGGGAAGGCGAGGACACGGGCCTCAAGAGCTGGCGCCTCGCGATCTTCCGCGAGCTGCCGCGCACCGGCTTGCCCGGGCGCTTCAGCAGCTGGGACGAGTACCGTCAGACCGTTGATGTGCTCGTGCGCGGCAAGGTCATGGAGGACGCCTCCAAGATCTGGTGGGACTTGCGGCCGTCGGCCCGTTTTCCGACGCTCGAGATGCGGATCACCGACGTCTGCACGCGGTTCGAGGATTCGGTAAGCGTGGCCGCGCTCTTCGTGTGTATCGCACGGATGCTCCACCGCCTGCGCCGCAACAACCAGAGCTGGCGTACCTATCCTGTGTTTCTGCTCGAGGAGAACCGGTGGCGGGCGCAGCGGTACGGGCTCGAAGGCTCGCTCTTCGACTTCGGACGCGGCGAGCTCGTCCCTTATGCGGATCTGCTCGAGGAAATCCTCGCGGTCATCCATGAAGATGCGGTCGCGCTCGGTTGCCTCGACGAGGTGCAGGGCGCGCGCCGCATTCTGGCCGAGGGGACGAGCGCGGATCGTCAGCTTGCCTGCTTTGCCGGCGCCATCGAAGCCGGCGCGAGCCGTCAGGAGGCATTGGAGGCGGTCGTCGATCACCTTGTCGTGGAGACGCGCCGTGGCGTGTGACGGTTTCTTGACTGGGATATGAAGAGATCATAATCATGAGGCAACGTCTTCCAAGGGCTAAGCCTCATGTTTTTGCTCAAGGATGCGGAAGTCATTGCTGCCGGCAGCACGCGCAACGTCTATCGCCATCCTGACGATCCGAACCTGCTGATCAAGGTGATTCGCCCCTCGGCGATCAAGGAGCGTTTCGAGCGCGGCGCCCCCTGGTACAAGCTCGACGTGAAGCGTCGCCGCTATCGCCATCTCATTGCCTACCTGCGTGAGATCCGCGAGCATATCGCCGTCCATGCGGCCACCAGCGAGCATCCGCCTTTCCTTCAGAAAATCGTCGGCGTCGTCGAGACCGACATGGGCATGGGCTTCGTCGTCGAAGCCGTCCGCGGACGTGACGGAAGCTATGGTCCGACGGTCGCCGAGCTCATCGAGCGCGGTGAGATGGACCAGGCGGCTTGGGGAAAGCTCGCGGAATTCTTCGATGGGTTGATGAATTCACCGGTTATCGTCGCCGATCTGCACCCCTCGAACGTCGTCCTTGGCTATACGCCCGAGCACGGCGAGCACTTCGTGCTCATCGACGGCATCGGGTTCAAGAACCTCATCCCGCT
>CAUJKI010000455.1 GCA_963205015.1 Pseudomonadota bacterium | reverse complement strand
GCCATGGCTGCAGGCGACCGTTTTGTGCTGCGCGATTCCGCTGCCTCGCGCACGATCGGCGGTGGGACGATTGTCGATCTGCGTCCGCCTGAGCGTCATCGCGGTACGCCGGCACGTCGCGCCGAGCTCGAAATTCTATCGGGACATGATGCGATGGCCATGCTGGGCCAGCTTCTCGAAGGCGGACGCGGTTTTATTGATGTCGCGGCCTTCTTCCGCGATCGTGCCGCAGCCGAGCCGCTCGTCGAAGAGGCCATCCGCGCCCTCGATCTCGTGACCTTCGTCGATGGCGATCGCGTTGTCGGCCTCACGCAGTCGGCGTGGAAGGCCTACGTGGCAAACGTCATCGCGGCGCTCGACCGCTTCCACGCCGAGAAGCCCGATCTGCCGGGCATCGGTCAGGAGCGCATGCGGCTCGCACTGAGTCCGCGACTGCCCGGCCCCACTTTCGCCCGTGCGCTTCAGCGGCTCGTCACGGAGGGCCAGGTCGTCCTCGACCGCTCGTGGGTGCGCCGGCCGGGCCACGAGGTTCGCCTCTCGGACGAGGAGGAGAAGCTCTGGTCGCGCATTTTCCCGCTGCTCGGTGGCGAGGCGCGCTTCCGCCCGCCGCGCGTGCGCGATATCGCCAAAGCGCAGCGGATCGACGAGGGCATCATCCGGCGCCTCTTCAAACTCGCCGCGCGCCGAGGGGATGTAGACGAAATTGCCCAGGACCACTATTTTCTGGGACCGACCGTGATAGAGATGGCGGACACAGCGCGCGAGCTGGCGGCGGCGGATCCGAATGGCGAGTTCACCGTCATCGCCTTTCGCGACCGCCTCGACAACGGCCGCAAGGTCGCGATCCACATCCTGGAGTTCTTCGATCGCCAGGGATTGACAATGCGCCGCGGCGACATTCGCCGCATCAACCCGCACAAGCGGGACCTGTTTTCGCGCGGAGGGGGCGGGGCTGACCCGGCGCCACCGCGCGACGGAAGAGAAACGTCCCCGGTGGGGCGGCCGGACTTCAAATCCGGAGAGGGTCGCGAGACGGCTCTCGGTGGGTTCGACTCCTGCCTCTTCCGCCAAACTTCCTCGAGGAAATATTGATTTTTCTTATGAATTTATATCGCTAGTTTTATGATCCCATCGCCCCCGGCGATTGAGCGAGCGACGCCGAGCAGCTGCTCCGCTGGCCGCGCCTTCCTCTATCGACGTTGGACCTAGACGGCGGAGAGCCGGTAGGCCGTGCCATAGCGCCCGAAGTCATGGCTGGTGATGCCATACCGCGTTGAGCCCTGGAACTGCTGAGGCGGTGTGGTCACCGTCACCCGTACGATCGCGCTGTCATTTACCTTCACGAGACCGGCATGGACAGCCGCGACGCCGAGCAGGGAGTCGCCAGTGTAGACGTCCGTGCCCCACAGCGGACCCGAATCCAGGCCGCGCACGCGAAAGTAATAGCTGGCGCCGAGCGTGTCGCAGAGATCGATCATGTTGGGCGGCGCGTCGGAGGCGAGGAAGCCCTGGTCGAGCAGCTTGCGCAGTTGACGCCGCGAGAGGGTGCCGCGACGATCGAAATAGGCAACGAGTTCCTGGACGGCTTTCATGGCTGGATTGACCTCTGCATGGTTACGACGTGGCCGTAAGGCGGCCGAAAGTGCGCGCCCGCCTGCTCGGGAAGAACCCAGAGGATGCCGTAGGGCATTTCCTCCGGCGGATAGGCGATGTCGCCGTCGGTGACGATCAGGCAGGCGGTGACACGGGGATCGTCGGCGAGCGCCAGCATGGCAGGCGTGAGATCGCTGCCGCCGTAGCCGCTGATCCGGTAGCCGGCGAGCTGGCTCGGCGAGAGCAGTTCGTCCGATGTCACGGACGTGTCGCACTGCACGACCCGGATTTCGTCGACGGCGACGGCATCGCAGAAATCGGCGACCGCGCCCAGTACCCGGGGAATCTCCTCGATCATCGAGCCCGACGTATCGAGGATCACATTGAGCATCCAGGTTTCCCGCCGGCGGCCCGGAAGAACGATATCGTCGCGATCGGCGCCGCGTCGCGACGGCCGCGTGAATGTGCGCTCGCCGGGAGCGACCGATTCCATCCACTTCTGCAGGCTCAGCTCCCACGGTGTGCGGTAGAGGCCGCGCAGTGCGTTAACGACGTGGTGCTCGGCGCTGCCGGCCGCGCCGCCGCGGCCTTTCATGGCTCCCATGGCCTTGGCCAGCGCCAGGGCTTTGGCGGCGGCTTCCTGCATGGCCTTGGCACGCTCTGTCTGCTCCGTCGCGTCGTCCGGGAACAGCTCCTGCTCGACCTTGTCGTCGAGCACGTCGCCCGCGCCCTGCTGCCCGGATTGCGGCTGCCCGCCGCCGCTCCCGAATACGCGGCGCGCCGTCACATGCTCGCCCTCGAAGACGCGCGACTTGGATGCCATGTGATCGGCATTCCTGCGCATCTCCAGAACGATCTGCTCAGCGGACTTCTCTCGCGCGCCCGGCATGTCGAGCCCACCTGCGGGAATCGACGTGAAGCCCAGCTCGACGCGCAGAATGTCGTTGATGATGTAGTCGTGCGCGTAGTTGAACTCGAGCAGCCCGCTTCCCTTGGCGCGGTCATGCGTGCGCAGCGCGAGATGCAGGAGCTCGTGGGCGAGCACGAAGATGAGCTCATTGTCCTTGAGCCGGGCGGCAAATGCGGGATTCACCACCAGC
>CAUJKI010000454.1 GCA_963205015.1 Pseudomonadota bacterium | reverse complement strand
GCCGGCACGTCCCGGCTCATAGATCGTGACGTGATGATCGCGCGAGGCAACCTGGAAGCGCGGGCAGCCATGGGCGACGCCACCGCCACCACCGGCCCCGTCGGCCTTGGCCGAGGACAGCATACTCTGCTCGGTAATGCGCTGCGGGGCGCCCGTCGAGCCGGTGCCACCGAACATGCCGCCACCCATGCCAGACGTGAGGGTGGACATGCCGCAGCCCGAAAGCATCAGGCCGGCGAACGATACTGCGAGCACGACTGCGATGCCCGGCCATGAATGCTGATTCGAAGTCACGCGGTCCCTATTCGACATGGATGACAGCCCCCTGCCATCATGAACGTGCTTGCCCCGGCCGCACGAGGCTTCGAGGTGAAGGCCATTGCTCTTGATTTTGTTCGGCAACTGTAGCACCTCGCTCAAACCCGTGCCAAGCTGCAAGGCCAGGATGCAGGATTGGCCGGAGGCCTTTCCCGCTTCGCTTGCGGCTCGCTCCAACGTCGGTTCGACATCCCTATGCCCGATCGCCCGCCGCTGACCATCCTGCTTGCCGCCCCGCGCGGTTTCTGCGCCGGTGTGGACCGGGCTATCCAGATCGTCGAGCTAGCGCTCGCCCGATTCGGCGCCCCGGTCTACGTGCGCCATGAGATCGTTCACAACCAATTCGTGGTCGAGAACCTCCGGCGGAAAGGCGCCATATTTGTGGAGGAGCTCGACGAAATTCCGGAAACGGACGCCCCTGTGATATTTTCGGCGCACGGCGTTCCCAAGGCGGTTCCTGCGGCCGCCCGTCAGCGCAAGCTCTTTTACCTTGATGCGACCTGTCCGCTCGTCTCGAAGGTCCATGTCGAGGCCGAGCGCCATCATGCCGCAGGCAACGAGATCCTCCTGATCGGTCACGCCGGCCATCCCGAGGTCATCGGCACCATGGGGCAGCTCCCCGAAGGCACCGTCCGTCTCATCGAGACCGCGGACGATGCGCGCACGGTCGTTCCCGCCGATCCCGAGCGCCTGGCCTTCATTACGCAGACGACCCTTTCGGTGGACGACACGGCCGAGATGGTCGCCATCCTCAAGGAGCGCTTCCCCGCGATCGCTGGGCCGCACAAGGAGGATATCTGCTACGCGACGACCAACCGGCAGGCGGCGGTCAAGAGTATCGCGCCGCGCTCGGATCGCGTGATCGTGGTCGGGGCGCCGAACAGCTCGAATTCGTTGCGGCTCGTCGAGGTCGCGGAGCGGGCGGGCTGCCCGAAGGCGCTCCTCATCCAGCGCGCGCACGAGATTGACTGGGCGGACTTCGAGGGGATCCGCACGCTCGGCGTGACGGCGGGCGCCTCGGCCCCACTGGTGCTTGTCGACGTGATTATCGACGCCTTCCGCGCGCGTTTCGACGTGACCGTCGAGAGCGTCGTCACGGCCAAGGAAAACATCGCCTTCAACGTGCCGCGCGAGCTCCGGGACGATGCGCCCGCGCGGGTGGCCCGGCGCGCGCAGGGGTGATGCCACCATGGCCGTCTACACGGAAGTTTCCGACGACGACCTCGTGCGCTTTATCGAAGGCTATGCGCTCGGCGCATTGCTTTCGTGCAAGGGCATTGCCGAGGGCGTCGAGAACACGAACTACCTCGTGCGCACGGAGAAGGGGCCGTTCATCCTCACTCTCTATGAGAAGCGGGTGAACCCTGATGAACTGCCGTTTTTCCTCGGTCTCATGGAGCATCTTGCGCGGAACGGCCTGAGCTGCCCGACTCCCGTGCGCGATCGCCACGGTGTGATGCTGCAGGAGCTGGCCGGGCGGCCGGCGGCGCTGGTGACCTTTCTCGATGGCGTGTGGATCCGCCGCCCGCGCGTCGAACATTGTGCGGCAGTCGGCAAGGCGCTTGCGGAGCTTCATCTCGCCGGGCGCGGTTTTGCCGTCCGCCGTGAGAACGCGCTGGGACTCGCAGGTTGGCGACCGCTCTACGAGCGCTTTGCGGCGCGGGCGGATGAAGTCTTCGGCGGGGTCGGCGCCCTGATCGACGGCGAGCTTGCCTATCTCGAGGCGAACTGGCCGCGCGGCATCCCGCAAGGCGTCATCCACGCCGATCTCTTTCCCGACAACGTGTTCTTCATCGGCGATCGTCTCTCGGGTCTGATCGACTTCTACTTCGCCTGCAACGACGCACTCGCCTACGACCTCGCCGTCTGCCTCAACGCCTGGTGCTTCGAGTCCGACAACTCGTTCAACCTGACCAAGGGCATGGCGATGCTGCGCGCCTATGATGCCGCGCGCCCGCTCGAGCCGGCCGAGCGCGCCGCGTTGCCGTTGCTCGCGCGCGGCTCCGCGCTGCGCTTCCTGCTCACGCGCGCCTATGACTGGATCAACACGCCGGAGGGCGCGCTGGTCAAGCGCAAGGATCCGCTCGAGTACGTGCGGCGCCTGCGCTTTCATCAGTCGGTCGCCTCGGCGAGCGAGTATGGGCTCCAGGTGAGCTGATGGCAGCGCGGGCCAAGCCACATGTGGTCATCCACACGGATGGCGCCTGCTCCGGCAATCCGGGACCGGGCGGCTGGGGCGCGATCCTCGAATCGGGTCCGCATCGCAAGGAGCTCTCCGGCGGGGAGCTCGAGTCGACGAACAACCGCATGGAGCTGATGGCGGCGATCGCAGCGCTCGAAGCGCTGAAGCGTCCTTCGCGCGTCGATCTTTGGACGGATTCCAACTATCTGCGCGACGGCATCATGAAGTGGATCCACGGCTGGCGGCGCAACGGCTGGAAGACAGCCGACAAGAAGCCCGTCAAGAATGTGGATCTATGGCAACGCCTCGACGAGGCCGTGAAGCGCCACGCCATCGAATGGCACTGGCTCAAGGGCCATGCAGGCCATCCCGAGAACGAGCGCGCGGACGAGCTCGCGCGCGAGGCGATCAAGGCACTCAAGCAGAGCGGGAACGCCTAACGTGCGCCCGGCTTGTCGGCATGGACCGCCCGGCTGTCTGCCGGCGCCTCGTCGCGCGCGGTCATGCTGTAGTCGCGGATAACGCTCGAGATGCGCAGGCGATAGTCCGCGAAAATGCCGGCCCGCCCTTTTGCCTGGGCGCCCCGGTGCGCCATCGTGTTGCGCCACTGCCGGACAGCTTCCTCGTCGCGGAAGAACGAGAGGGAGAGGACCTTCTTCGGGTCCGTGAGGCTCTGGAAGCGCTCGACGGAGATGAAGCCGTCGATCTTCTCGAGAATGGGCCTGAGACCGGCGGCAATATCGAGGTACTCCTCCTTGCGCCCGTCGGCGGGGTAGACTTCGAAAATGACGGCGATCATGTCCTCTCTCCGTGGGGCGTGGACACGCACTTCAGGAACGTCCGATCCTCGCGCAGCAGGAATTTTCGCGCTGGGCGAAGAGATAGTTCTCGCGCCCCAGGGGATCGGCTGCAAGCCGGGCGCGATAGGCCTCGTATTCCGCGAGGCTCGGAATGTTATAGATGCCATAGGCGAGCGTACTCGAACCTTCATGGGGGGCGAAGTAGCCGATCAGATCGGCGCCGCAGCGCGGGATGGCCTGGCCCCAGGTGCGCGCATAAGTGGTGAATGCGTCCTTCTTGGTCGGGTCGATATGATAGCGGATGATGCAGGTCAGCATGGCGGGCCTCTCTTTCCTGTCGCTTGACCCAAAGGATGGCGCCGGGCAGTGGAGAGATGCTTCGGCGGCGATCGAAGCGGCAGTCGGTTTGGACGGCCGATCGAAAAAGGCCCAAAAGGTGCCTACAGTGCTGGCGGCGAGTCTTGAGTGCATTTGGAGAAGGGGCCGATGACCGAGAGCGGGGCCAAGCCGGCAGCGGACGATCAGACCGTCACCCGCGGACACTGTCTGTGTAAGGCCGTGCGCTACGAATTTACGGGGAAGCCGCGCTGGGTAATGCACTGCCACTGCACGAGTTGCCGGCGCGCCGTCAGCTCGGTGGTTGCGACGTACGTCGGCGTCATGGCAGCGCGTGCCCGCTACACGGGCGAGCAGCCGCAAAGCCATGAAAGCTCGCCCGGCGCCTTTCGCCATTTCTGTGGGACCTGCGGCACGCCCGTGGCCTATACGGGCGCGCGCTGGCCGGACGAAATCCACTTCTATCATGGCACGCTCGATGACCCTTCGGCCTGGCCGCCGACCGGGCATGCCTATATTGCCGAGAAGGTGAGCTGGTTCGATGCGCATGACGAGCTGCCGCGCTACGAGGCCCTCGCGGGCAAGGGCGCGAAGCCTCTACGCATCGGGCCGCAATAGGGGAGGGGATCACATGCGGGAAATCGTACGCGCGGCACGGGCCGTCGGCGTCTTCATTCTGGGCCTTGCAATGGGGGCGTCGTATGCCGCGGCCCAGGGGCGCGATGTAACGGTTTCGGTCGGGGAGCGGGCGGTCGTGCTCGTCGTCGATCCCGATCAGTGCGAGCTCGATCGCAATCACCCCTCCGACAGCCGCGTCTACGATCTCGTCGAGCGCGGCCTTGCCGGAAACAACGAGCTGCTGATGGCGGCGGCCGACTGCACGCAGCTCAACGCGTGGCGCAGCGGCAGCCGGCCGACGCTCGATGATTTCACGCAAGTGCAGGTGGGGCTGCAGTTCCGCGACCAGGAGCTGAGAGGGCGCGAGACGGAGACCCCCAAGGAGATCTGTACCGCGCTGCGCCAGCAGGGCGATTCCCTTCTGAGCGGCCCTGTAGGTGCCGTGCGCGACCGCTTCAATCAGATGAGCGATACGGTCAAGCTCAACGAGACGAAGTTCATCGGCGTCGTGCACGAAGAGCCCGGCGGCTGCTATGCGAGCCTCGTTCAACGCGTCCGTACTGAGCAGGGCGCCGACAAGCTGATCCTGTGCGTCTATGCCCACGTCGTCGTGCGCGGGCGCCTGCTGTACATCTACCGCTACACGGAGGGCGAGAGCTTTGCTTCGCTCGTTCGCCTGACCGACCTCGTACGGAAGACCGTGCAGGCTCACCTCGATGCCAACAGGTAAGAGCAGGCAGGAGCGCCTTGCGGGCGCCCAGGCCGCTGCACGAAAGGAGGGCGCATGAGTAGCGACGAGACGCTTCGGCCCAATACCGAGGTCCGCGTCGGCGACGTGACGTTCGCCACGCGCCGCCCGATTGCCGTTTTCGCCGGTCCATGCCAGATGGAGAGCCGCGCCCATGCGCTCGAGATGGCCTCGGCGCTGAAGGAGATCGCCGGGCGCTTGCGGCTAGGCCTCGTCTACAAGACGAGTTTCGACAAAGCCAATCGTACGTCACTTTCGGGAAAGCGCGGCGTCGGTCTTTCTGCGGCGCTCGATGTTTTTGCCGAGATACGTTCGAGTCTCGGACTTCCGGTCGTGACGGACGTGCATGAGGCGGCGCAGTGCGCGACGCTGGCCGAGGTGGTCGACGTGCTGCAGATCCCGGCCTTCCTGTGCCGTCAGACGGACCTGCTCATCGCGGCGGCGAAGACAGGACGGGTGGTGAAGGTCAAGAAAGGTCAGTTCCTCGCGCCCTGGGATATGGCCAACGTCGTCGCCAAGATCACCGGCAGCGGCAACCCGAACGTGCTCGTCACCGAGCGTGGCGCCTCCTTCGGCTACAACACGCTCGTGGTAGACATGCGCGGCCTGCCGATCATGGCGGAGACGGGCGCGCCCGTGATCTTCGATGCAACTCATTCGGTCCAGCAGCCGGGTGGCAAGGGCACAAGCTCCGGCGGCGACCGGCGCTTCGTTCCGGTGCTCGCGCGGGCGGCCGTGGCGGTCGGTGTCGCGGGGCTTTTCATCGAGACCCACCAGGATCCTGACAACGCGCCATCCGATGGCCCGAACATGGTACCGCTCAAGGATTTCGAGGGGCTCATGCGCGAGCTCATGGCCATTGATGCGCTGGTCAAGGGGCAGCCGGCGGCCTGATTTTCCACGCGATTCTGCGATGGTGGGAACGCCTCGCGACTCACTCTACAACTCGGAGGTCGTTGTAGAGGGAGTGGGGCATGGCGACGGGGGCGGCGCGGGCACGGCCGCGCGAGAGGGACAGCGGTGACGCGCAGGCTTACCTCGGCGTGATCGCCTCTGCACGCGGCTACACGTGGCGCGAGCGCCTTGCGCCGGGTGCCGCCAATACGGCTCTTGCCATCAGCCAGCAGCACGGCTTGCCTGAATTGCTCGGACGCGTCCTCGCCGCGCGGGGCATCAACATCGAGGACGTGCCGAACGTTCTCGAGCCGACCATCCGTGCGCTCATGCCCGATCCGAGCACGCTCAATGACATGGACAAGGCCGCGCGCCGCCTCGCCGATGCGGTCGTCAAACGCGAGCGCGTCGCGGTCTTCGGCGACTACGATGTCGATGGCGCGTGCTCATCGGCGCTCATGCGCCGCTTCCTGAATGCGCACGGCCTCGATGCGACGATCTACATCCCCGATCGTATGTTCGAGGGCTACGGCCCGAACATCCCCGCCATCCAGGGGCTCGTCGAGAAGGGCGCCCAGCTCATCGTCACCGTGGACTGTGGCACAACGAGCTTCGAGGCATTGGCGCCGCAGCATCGCGGCCGGACGGACGTGCTCGTCATCGATCACCATCAGGCCGACGAGCAGCTTCCCGATGTAACGGCAGTCGTCAATCCGAACCGACAGGACGATCTCTCGGGGCTCGGCCATCTCTGCGCGGCCGGCGTCGTGTTCATGCTGCTCGTCGCGACGACGCGCGAGCTGCGCCGGCGCGGCCATTACGAAAAGGCCGGCGCGCCGCCCGATCTCCTCGCCATGCTCGATCTCGTCGCTCTGGCGACCGTGTGCGACGTGGTGCCCCTGCAGACCCTCAATCGCGCGTATGTCACGCGCGGGCTCGAGGTCATGCGCCAGCGCCAGAACGTGGGCCTGCGCGCGCTCGTCGATGCAGCTGGCCTCAACCAGCCGCCGACGCCGTATCTGCTCGGCTTCGTGCTCGGCCCGCGGATCAATGCGGGGGGGCGCATCGGCGACGCAGCCCTCGGCGCGCGCTTACTTTCGCTCGACGACGAGACGGAAGCCGCACGCATTGCCGTGCAGCTCGACAAGCTCAATCGAGAGCGCAAGGCTATCGAGACGCAGATGCTCGAGGAAGCCACGGCCGAGGCCGATCGGCTGATCGACGAGATACCGGATCTGCCGATGCTGGTGGTCGCTTCCGAGCGCTGGCACAAGGGTGTCGTGGGGCTCGTCGCGAGCCGCCTCGTCGAGCGTTTCGGCCGTCCCGCGTGCGTCATCGCTTGGGAGGGGCCCGATCAGGGGACGGGTTCGCTGCGCTCCATCGCCGGCGTCGATATCGGATCGGCCGTGCGCGCGGCGACAGCCGAGGGCCTGTTGCTCAAGGGCGGTGGTCACGCCATGGCGGCTGGCCTCACCGTTGCGCGCGAAAAGTTTGAGGCTGCGCGCATGTACCTTGCCCAGCAGGTGGTTTCGCCAGCCACGACAGCGCGTGCGGCACGGGCGCTCGAGATCGACGGCGCGCTGACGCCGGCTGCCGTCAACGATACACTCATCGAGCTGATCGAGCGGGCTGGTCCCTACGGTCAGGGCAATCCGCAGCCGCGCTTCGTCTTTCCCGCTCACCGCGTGCGCTTCGCGAAGATCATGGGCGAGGCACATCTGCGCGTGACGCTCGAAGCCGACGACGGCAGCCGTCTCGAAGGCATCGCCTTTCGCGCGGTCGGGCAGCCGCTTGGGGAACTCCTCACGAATACGGGCGGCATGCCGATCCATGTAGCGGGCAATCTCCGCCGTGATACCTGGGGCGGCCGCCAGCGCATCGAGCTGCAGATCGAGGATGCCGCCGATCCGCGGCGTTAGCTCGCGCCTTCAGCGCGACGAGGGCTAGCCGTCGCGCTCTCACCGGGGGGACTCCTTCCCGGACCTACCCGCTTTTATGACTTTGGAGCGAGCCGCACGCCGTCAGAATCCCCCCTCCCCGCTCTTGCGGGGAGAGGGCTAGGGTGAGGGGCGACGGCATACGCCAACGTCGCACAAGCTTCCGCCCCTCATCCTAACCTTCTCCCCGTAAACACGGGGAGAAGGGATCTGGCGCGTTTGCGGCTCGCTCCAAAGTCATAAAATGCGGGAGTTTCGAGGGTGCCCCGATTGGGGCCTGGGGCCAAGACCCCCTCTTGGCGAAGCCGCGAAACAGCGTTGCCGCAGGCGCGACCGACCGCCTCTTGTATCTCCAGCCCCCAGGCGCTAGGGGTTGCGCCTTCCTGCAGTAAGGACGAGAAACCGAGGCGCCATGCCCGCATCCGCGTTGATGAATGTCATGACCGGGGCCGCCCGTAAGGCGGGGCGAAGCCTTGCGCGCGACTTCGGCGAGGTGGCGCAGCTCCAGGTCTCGGTGAAGGGGCCGGCCAATTTCGTTACGGCAGCGGATCAGCGGGCCGAGGAGATCGTCTATCGCGAGCTGGCGAAGGCGCGCCACGGTTACGGCTTCCTCATGGAGGAGGGCGGCGAGATCGAGGGCGCGGACAAGACCCACCGCTGGATCGTCGATCCGCTCGACGGCACGACGAATTTCCTGCACTCGATTCCGCTGTTTGCGATCTCGATCGCGCTCGAGCGCGAGGGCGAGCTTGTCGCGGGCCTCATCTACAACCCGGTGAGCGACGAGCTCTACACTGCCGAGAAGGGGAGAGGGGCTTTCCTCAACGACAAGCGGCTCCGAGTGGCAGCGCGCAAGTCGCTTCAGGACAGCGTACTGACGACCGGTATTCCGTTCCGCGGGCGTGGCGGGTATGAGCGCTTTGAGCGCGAGACAGCGCCGCTCATGCGCGAAGTGGCCGGACTGAGGCGCACGGGCGCTGCGTCGATGGATCTTGCCTGGACGGCGGCGGGGCGCTTCGATGGCTACTGGGAGCACGATCTGCAGCCATGGGACATGGCGGCCGGCATCGTCATCCTCCGGGAGGCAGGCGGCATCGCGACGGACGCGGCCGGCGGCGAGGAGATGCTCGACAAGGGCAGCATCGTTGCGGCCAACCCGACGATCCACAAGCTGCTTCTAGCCTCATTGCAGAAGGCCGCGTGAGCGCGTGTCGTTTCTGCTTTTCCACGCCGTGGACGGGCAGTTGTGATTTTCGCCACAGTCCCTGGTTGTTTTGCCACGATCATCGGGTAGTGTTTGCTGCACTGCGTGCTGACTGCCGCGTTCCACGGCGGCTCTGTGATGTGGCTTAGGTGTGAGGCGGAGTTGAGCAATGGCGAGAGCGCGGCCGACTGAGCTGGCGTCCAGACGGCTACATCGTACGCTCAATACGCCGGGGCCGTTTCTGCGCGGCATGCTGGTCTTTCTGCTGATCGTGGGCCTGTGCGGCGCCATCCTCTACCAACAGATCCAGCACGCTTTCTGGGCCAACCCGGTCCTGAATGGCTTCATCCTGACGGTACTGGCCATCGGTATCCTGCGCGCGTTCGGCCAGGTCATCCGCCTTTATCCCGAGATCCGCTGGGTCAATGCCTTCCGCATTGCCGATCCCGGCCTTGCGATCGAGCACAAGCCAGTGCTGCTGGCGCCCATGGCGACCATGCTGCGCGACCGCACGGGCCAGCTCTCGCTGTCGACGTCCTCCATGCGCTCGATCATGGACTCGATCGGCGGACGTCTCGACGAAGCACGCGATACCGGCCGCTATCTCGTCGGCCTTCTCGTCTTCCTCGGCCTGCTCGGCACATTCTGGGGCCTCCTCGATACCATCAACTCGGTCGGCACGACCATCAACGCGCTCGACACCAAGGGTAGCGACAGCGTGCTCATGTTCGAGGAGCTGAAGTCGGGGCTTGCCGGTCCGCTACGTGGCATGGGCACGGCGTTCTCGTCCTCGCTGATGGGCCTTGGCGGATCGCTGGTTCTCGGTTTTCTCGATCTTCAAACGAGTCACGCCCACAACCGTTTCTACAACGAGCTCGAGGAATGGCTCTCGGGCATCACCGAGCTGACGCCGGGCGGCGAGCATTCGGGCGAGGTCGGCCAGCAGCTCTTCGGTGTCCTCTTCGAAGTGCAGCGTACGATCGCGGAGCTTTCCGATCGCATCCATATGATTGGTGCCTCGGGCGGCGCGGGGGCCGACGGACTGCGCGATGTCGGGCGCGGGCTTCAGGAGGTCGTCGGCCAGATGCGCGCCGAGCAGAAAATCGTGCGCGAGTGGGTGGACGAGCAGGCGGCGCGTCAGGCCGAGATGACGTCGGTGCTCAGGGATCTCGCAGGCCGCGGCGCGTCGCGGCGAGGAAGCTAGACTATGGCGGGTAGCCGGGCGCGGCGTTCCAACGAGTACGGCGAGTTCTGGCCGGGCTACGTCGATGTGATGTCGACGCTGCTCCTGACCTTCGTGTTCCTGCTCTCGCTGTTCATGCTCGCGCAGTACTTCGTCAGCCAGGAATCGAGTCGCAAGGACACTGCGCTCGGCAAGCTCAATCTCCAGATTGCGGAGCTGACGAGCCTGCTTTCGCTCGAGAAGGGCAAGAGCCGCACGCTCGAGGACGAGCTTGCCGCGATTCAGGCAACGCTGGCGTCGACGCGCGCGGAGGCGGCGCGCCTCTCGGGTCTCGCAGGCCTCGACGCGGAACGCGCTGGAACGGCAGAGTCGCGCGTCAGTGCGCTCACGAAGGAGCTGGAGGGACAGAAGGAGGTCTCCAGCGAGGCGCTCGCCAAGGTCGATCTTCTCAATCAGCAGCTTCTCGCGCTGCGGCGCCAGATCGCGGCCCTCAACGAAGCCCTCGCGGCGGCCGAGGCCAAGGACAAGGATTCCCAGGCCCGCATCTCCGATCTCGGTGCGCGGCTCAATGTCGTGCTCGCGCGCCAGGTGCAGGAGCTGCAGCGCTATCGTTCGGACTTCTTCGGGCGCTTGCGCGAGCTGCTGAGGGACCGGAAGGACATACGCATCGTCGGCGATCGCTTCATATTCCAGTCGGAAGTTCTCTTTCCTTCTGGCCAGGCAACGATGACGCCTGAAGGGCTGGCGGCGATCGACCAACTCGCCTCTGCCATTGTCGAGCTCGAGCGGCAGATCCCGAAGGAGATCAGCTGGGCGCTGCAGGTCGATGGCCACACGGATCAGCGTCCGATCGCGAGCAGCATCTTCCCGTCGAACTGGGAGCTTTCCAGTGCGCGCGCCATCAGCGTGGTGAAGTATCTGATCAGCCGCGGCGTGCCGCCGAACCGGCTGGTGGCGGCCGGCTATGGCGAGTTCGCGCCGCTCGAGGAGGGCGTCAGCGAGGAGGTCCTCAGGCGAAACCGGCGCATCGAACTCAAGCTGACGAACCGTTAAGTAATTGAGGGGCGTCAATTATTTGAATAGCTCTAAACAGAGGCGCTGGTTTGCGTCTGCCGCGCCGTCCAGTTGCGGCAGAGGAGGGATGCGCGCTATAAGGCGTCAGTTCTGGTTGCGAAAAACACTGGATGTTGACCCCGAAAGTCGAGTATTCCCGTAGGGAATAGCGGCGAGGGCGATCGGGCACGCCGTTTTTTGATGGGCGCGAGACGCGTGGTGAGCGGAAATATGCACAAGGCACATGGTCACGAGGATCACGGCAAGCCACTGAGCGAAGGCGCGGTGATCGAGCTGCTGCGCCAAGCGCGCCTGCGTCCGACGCGCCAGCGCCTGGCCCTCGGCGGGCTCCTCTTCACCGAGCATGGCCGCCACGTGACGGCGGAGATTCTCCATGCCGAGGCGGTGGCGGGTGGCGAGCGCGTTTCGCTGGCGACCGTCTACAATACGCTGCACCAGTTCAAGCGGGCCGGTCTTGTGCGCGAGCTCGCGATCGATGGTACGCGGACGTACTTCGACACGAACACGTCGAACCACAATCACTTCTACGTCGAGCAGGACGGCCGTCTGATGGATATTCCCGACGGCTCGATCCGCGTCGACGGTCTGCCGACGCCGCCTGCCGGCATGCGCATCAGCCACGTGGATGTGGTCGTGCGACTCGTCGAGGACGGCCGCGACTGAGCTGCGGCCGGGTTTCCCGGAGCTTCCGGGCGGGTATTCTGAAATGAAAAGCCGCGGGCATCGCACGATGCCCGCGGCTTTGATTTGTGGGCCTTGCGTGCGGCTTCAGCCCGGGAACTTGATGTCCAGGAGGCGGGCGTTCATGTAGCCCTGCTCGGCGATGCGGTTCCAGGCCATGAGTTCCCGGCGTGACTTGAGATAAGACTGGGTAACCTCTCGCGTAAGCGGATCCTTGTCGTCCAGCATTTCCTGGATGACCTCTCCCGCCGCGTTGCCGTAGGCGACGAGGAAGTCGTTCGGGAAGCGCTTGAGCTGCACGTTGTACTGCTGGATAAGCGTCTGCAGGGCCTGACCGTTGCGGCCGTTGAACTCCGAAAGCAGCTTGTCGGCCTCGGCCTTGCAGCATTCCTCGAAGATCCGCTGCACATCCTTCGGAAGGGCCGTGAACTTCTTCTTGTCGACGGTGACCTCGAGTGTGGTGCCGCCCTCGTGCATGCCCGGCCAGTAGTAGTATTTGGCGACCTTGTGGAAGCCGAAGGCGAGGTCGTTATAGGGGCCCACCCACTCGGTAGCGTCGATGGCGCCGGACTGAAGCGCTGCGAAGAGCTCGCCGCCCGGCAGGTTGATGATTGTCATGCCGAGCCTTTTCAGCGCTTCGCCGCCGAGGCCGGGAATGCGCATCTTCATTCCCTTGACGCTTTCGGTGTTCGTGATCTCCTTGTTGAACCAGCCGCCCATCTGCACGCCCGTGCCGCCGGCGTGGAAGCCCTTGAGGCCGAACGGGTCGAGGATCTTGTCCCACAGCTCCTGACCGCCGCCGTAGTTCATCCAGGCCGTCGTCTCCGAGCAGGTAAGGCCGAAGGGCACGGCCGAGTAGAACTGCAGGGCCTTGTTCTTGTTCGGCCAGTAGTAGGGCGCAGCGTGCATGAGGTCGGCGGCGCCGCGGGTCACCGCGTCGAAGCTTTCGAAGGGTGGCACGATCTCGCCACCGGAATAGACCTTGATCGTCAGCCGGCCGTCGGTGGCTGCAGTGACACTCTCGGCGAAGCGGTTGGCACCGGTGCCGAGGCCCGGGAAATTCTTCGGCCAGGTCGTGACCATCTTCCACTCGGTCTTTCCCTGCGCGATGGCGGGGGTGACGAGCGCGGATGTACCAGCAGCGGTACCGGCCAGCGCCGCTC
>CAUJKI010000453.1 GCA_963205015.1 Pseudomonadota bacterium | reverse complement strand
GAGCCGGTCGATCCATCCGAGCAAAAAGTGCAACGGCGCGGGCTTCTGCCCGCGCCGTTGTCCGTTTCCACATTGCTGCAACGGCGAGCCGAAGGCTCAGGTGCCGGCCATGATCGTCTTGAGTGTCGGGAACATGCCCTGCTTGCAGACTTCCGGAGAGACGTAGAGGCAGGCGACGTCGTGAATGCCCGTCCAAGACATCTGGGCAGCGACGTAGACGATGATGGCAAGACCGATCCAGCTGATCCAGGGATAGGTCGCGAGCAGCCGGGCAATATAGTTGGCGGCGACGGCCATCAGGACGATGGCGATGGCGAGACCGATGACGAGGATGAGGGTGTTGCCCTTGGCGGCGCCGGCGACTGCAAGCACGTTGTCGAGCGACATGGAAACGTCGGCGATCGTGATCTGCGTGACCGCCGCGAAAAAGCTCATCTCCTTGAACTTGGTGCCGTCGCCCTTGGGCTCTTCCGCTGCCGCGGCGCCGAGCGAATGCGGCTCCGGCTCATGGCCGCCGCGCAGCTCCCTGTACATGTTCCAGCACACGTAGAAGAGCAGCAGACCGCCGAACAACATGATGCCTTTGACGGCGAGGAGCTGCATCGTGATGCCGGCGAACAGGATGCGCAGCACCACCGCCGCCGCGATGCCCCAGAAAATCACCTTGCCGCGGATGGTGGGATTGACGCGGGATGCCGCCAATCCGACGACAACTGCATTGTCGCCGGCCAGAACGACGTCGATCATGATGATCTGGAGGAGCGGTAGGAGGTGAGGCGTCAACGATTCCCACATTTCGCGATGAATCCTTCCCTAGGCGGTCCCCAATGACCGTTGCGCCCTTGACTCTCGCGGGCGTTTGATCGTTTCGCCATCGGCGATTTTGGCGGAGCGCCGGACGGCGCCGCCGAAAACTCACTGTCCGGACCGCCGTCAACCGGCTGATCCTGAACGCCATCCGTCCCGCGTCGACCGCAAGCACGTGCGTGCCCTGAGCATCGCGCCGCAGGAACCACATTCGGGCAGCGCACTATCCTGTGAACACGGTAGGATTGCAAGCCAATGTCGTCCCGCAAGTGGACGTGATCAATGCCCCCAAGGAGCGCGTGACATCATGCCCCAGACGATGCTTGTCCGCGCCACGCACGGTCCTGGCCTCTACGAGATTACCGAAGAGATCGAGACTTTCGTTGGGGCGGCTGGCACGGACGTCGGCCTGCTGACGGTTTTCGTCCGGCACACGTCGTGCTCGCTGCTCATTCAGGAGAACGCGGATCCCGATGTGCGCCGCGACCTCGACGCTTTCTTCCGGCGCCTGGTGCCGCCGGCCGATGATCCCTCCATGAGCTGGATCGTTCACACGACCGAAGGGCCCGATGACATGCCGGCCCATATCAAGGCCGCCCTCACGCAGACGTCGCTCGGCATTCCCGTGACGGGCGGCCGCATGGCGCTCGGTACCTGGCAGGGCATTTTTCTTTTCGAGCACCGCCAGCGTCCGCACCGGCGCGAGATCGTCCTCCATCTCGGACCCTAGATCGGGGATCACCCCTGAGCATGGGGAACGGCCCACGCCGGCTGGACTTGGGCGCGGGTGAGTGCGATAAGCGCCCCGGATATCCGGCAGGCCGCGGCCCGCGCACGAGGTGGCACATGGGCATTTTCAGCGAGATCTTCAGCTGGTGGGGGGGCAATACCTGGTCCAACCGCATCTATACGGCGCTGCGCGGCCGTCACGTCGGCACGGATGACGAAGGCAATCGCTACTACATCCAGTCGAAGGGCGTGGGACCGCTCGGCGTGCCGCGCCGCTGGGTGATCTATAAGGACGGGGCCGAGGCCTCCAAGGTTCCGCCTGAGTGGCATGGCTGGCTGCACTTCACGGTCGACACGCCGCCGACTGAGGAAAAATATACGCCACGTCCCTGGCAGAAGCCGCATCAGGCCAACCTGACGGGAACGCCGGGCGCCTACCGGCCCTCCGGCTCCATACTTGCATCGGGCACGCGGCCGCGGGCGACGGGTGACTACAAGCCCTGGCGGCCGCAGTAGGCAGCACGTATCGGCCACCGGGCGGCCCATTTTATGTGCCCATTTTATGTGATTGCGTATTCAGCCGGCCGGGCAGCGGCGTGCGCGAGCAGGCGCGTGGCCGTCGGGAGCAGGGATCGGATGCAGTTTAAGACGCGACATCGATCGGCGGGGCGACGCGGCGTCGGCACGTTGGTGGCCATGGTGTCTGCGCTCGGCGTGCTGACGGCAGCGACGAGCGCTGAAGCCCAGCGGATCGAGAACCAGACGGCTGTATTCGCCGCCCTCGACAAGGTGACCGCGCGGATCAGCCCGCTCAATGCCACGCTCAACAGTGCGGAAACATTCGGGGCGCTCAAGGTGACCGCACGCGCCTGCTATTCACGTGCGCCAACCGAGCCACCCAAGACCTCCGCCTTCGTGGAGGTCGATGAGGTGCTGCTCGACGGCACCACGCGGCGCATCTTCTCGGGCTGGATGTTTGCCGAGAGCCCTGGCCTCAATGCGCTCGAGCACCCGGTCTTCGACATCTGGCTGACCGATTGCGCCAGCCCGATGCGGACCGCTGCGTCCCCCCGCAGTGGCACACCTGCCGCCGCAGGACAGGCACCGCAGGGAGAGAGCGATCCCGGCTTCCGCCGCCGCGTGCGGCGCTGAGCGGCCTTATCCTCCAAAGGCCTTCGACTTGATCTCGGAAAGCTTGCCGCCGCGCTCGGCGACCTCGCGCAGCAGTGCGGACGGCTTCCAGTGGCGACCGTATTGCTGGTGCCAGGCGGCAATCTGGTTGTAGACCTCGCGTGCGCCGATGGTGTCACCCCAGTACATGAGACCGCCCCGCCACCGCGGGAAGCCGAAGCCGTGAAGCCACATCACGTCGACGTCGCTTGCGCGGATGGCTTTGTCCTCCTCGAGGATCTTGCAGGCTTCGTTGATCGAGGCGAACAGCAGGCGATGCAGCACCTCCTCGTCGCTGAAGGTGCGCTGCTTGATGCCCATCTCGGTGGCAACCTCCTTGATGAGCTTGGTCACTTCCGGGTCGGGGATGGGCATACGGCTCCCCGCCTCGTAGCGATACCAGCCGGCGCCCGTCTTGAGGCCTTTGCGGCCGGCTTCGACGAGCCGATCGGGGATCGGCAGCTTGCGGAAATTGGGATCGGCTGCCGCGCGGCGTTTCCTCGTGTCATAGCTGACGTCGAGGCCTGACATGTCCGAGACGGCGAACGGCCCGACGGGATAGCCGAACTCGACCATCACCTTGTCGATCTGCTCAGGGAGCGCGCCTTCCTCGATCATGAGGTTCTGCTCCACGCCGAAGGGGGCGCGGCTGCGGTTGGCGAGGAAGCCGTCGCAGTTGCCGGCATAACCGCTGATCTTGCCGATGTCGCGGCCGAGTTTCATCGCGGCGGCGAGAACGACGGGTGAGGTCTTGCTCGCATTCACGACCTCGAAGAGCTTCATGACGTTGGCCGGTACGAAGTAGTGCGTGCCCGCGACCATCTCGGGCCTCTTGGTCACGGCGGCGATCTGGTCGATGTCGAGCGCCGAGGTGTTCGTGAGCAGCAGAGCCTCGGGCTTCATGACGGC
>CAUJKI010000452.1 GCA_963205015.1 Pseudomonadota bacterium | reverse complement strand
GTAGCGCCCAATGCCTGACCAGAATTTCTCGAACGCGACACAAAAGTCCGCTATTCCCAAAAATCGCAGGCCGCATTCGGGGGAAAAATAAGGCACAGAGGACGCGATCACCGGATCAGGTGAATATTTCTCTCTAGCGGGGTCCAGCCAAAAGCCCTGGTCCCATGCCAGAATGGGGACGTTGGATGCTAGCGCCTCCTGATACGCCATTCCCTGGGTCTCATGCTCACACAAGAAAATCATGGACCTCGATTTGCTTAATGCTGATCTGTAGGTCTGGTGATCATATTGTCCATAGCGCAAAATCGAGTAACTCAAGCCCTTGTCTGAAAGGTATTTGAGCATTGGCGATATCAGGCTTTGCTCATAGTGATCCCTTCTCCAGCGGACCTTATCATAGATCAACACGTCAACCGACTTTGGATGCAGCCGAGTATCTTCCCACTCCCCAACATCAATGCCGGCGTGCCAAAGAATGCATTGGTCGCCATAATAGGGCGCAAACACGTCCTTCATCCACTGGCAAGTCACGATATAATATTTGTAGCGCTCATCTGACAGTAAGGCCGGAGCTTGCGCCGGATGATCGAATAGACTCGGGCCCAGAATGGCCGGGTTTGCCAAATTCCAATCGTTGAGCAGGTCCGGATAACCCACGAGACCCACGGGATAGCCCGGATTACGCCGGGCCAAGGCATAGTCGTTGAGCCGCACGACGCAGCCTTGTTGTCGCAATGCCTTGATAAGCAGCTGATACCAAACGAAGAAGCCACTTACTTTCTGGCCCTTCGTGAACAAGTGATAGACGGGGCGGATGACCCTTTTGATATAGCGATCGTTCTTAAAATAATAATCTCTTTCAAAATCCTTATAGAATAGCAGCACAACCTTGTCGCGATTAAAATCCATAGAGATAATCTTTTTGGCCGCCTAAACTACGCGCTGAGTTTCGCCAGAATTCAATGCGGCCACTGTTATCCCTTGAAAAC
The DNA here is from genome assembly GCA_963205015.1 of Pseudomonadota bacterium. Lineage (GTDB taxonomy): Bacteria > Pseudomonadota > Alphaproteobacteria > Rhizobiales > Hyphomicrobiaceae. Next base: position 11,240 of record CAUJKI010000452.1, on the reverse strand, counting down.
CGTTGACCAAGCTTGCACCGTCGAGTAAGACCATCGCCAAAATGATACTTTTCGGGTATCATTTCGGCAAATTAGTCTATGCTGCCGGTGGACAGGCGTCAACAGACCTTCCGGGCTATTGGCGTTGTACGGTTGGCGTGGTCGCTCACCATGTTCGGGCGGTGGAAGCCTTCGGGCGCTCCGGTCGGTGCTGAGGACATCGCAAGTGGGAGGCAGCAAGCCTCCAAGTCATACGAGTCGAATTGTCTCGAGGCATAATGTTAACCCACTCGCGAGCCGGCAGCCGACCAGCAAAACACGCCGCCGCCAGGCCGCCGACGGAATCATCTCAGCGTGTAGCTCCCACGCCGCGCAGCTTGTCTTCTCGAGGCGCGCTGGCGAACATTCCAGTGCTCGTGTTTTTCTACGTGCTCCTCGTCCTGCCATTCATGGGCGGCGACGGGTCCCCCCGGATGGAAAATATACTTTTCTGGCCGACGCTGGCGGGCATCACAATTGCGCTCGCCGTTTACAACCATTCGTTGTTCGACAAGGGCACCATCTGGTCTCCGCCTATCGCGAGCCTGGCCGTCTATCTAGCATTCGCTGGCGCAAGCATTACTTGGGCATTCAGTCCGGACTTTGCGTTCAGTCGGTATGTGCTCCAGCTGCTGGCCATCACCATCATCCTCCTGCCCTATGCCCTCCCGATCGACACCAGCCGCACGGTGCAGCGTTTGCACGTGTGTTTTGTGATGGGGGTCGCCGTTAATGCGTACTTCGTCTTGGTGACGCCTGGGACGTCGATTGGTCATACGGGATATTTTGTTCATAAGCAGGAGCTCGGGATGTTCTGCGGGGGCGCCCTCATCCTGTCTCTCCACGAGTTGCTGTTTCGCGGTTGGCGGCGCTGGCTTGCTGTCCTCTCGATCGGCCTCACCCTTTGGGTGATCTTCGCAAGTCAATCGAAAGGTTCCCTCGCATTCATGCTGGTGGCCCCACTGTTTGCCGCGGTTGCCCTGGTTTTGTGCAAGCTTCTGAGAACATCGCCTGCGTTCATTGTCGGAGGTGTCGTTCTGGGCTTTGTGGTCCTTGACCGCTTCTGGAGCGATCCCGTCGGGCGCATCGCCTGGTACTTGTACGGAGATCACACACTCACAGGGCGTACGTACATTTGGGATTTCATCAACTACATAGTGTCTCAACGGAGTTGGTTCGGATGGGGCTTCCATTCCTATTGGAATGTTCCCAATTCACCTCACAATCAAGCGCCCGGTTTCGTCAAAGATATGATCTCTACCCATAGTGGCTACCTGGAGCTGAGGCTCGATACCGGCACGATCGGTTACTGGTTGTTCCTGGTGTTCGTGTACGCCGCGCTACACGTCATTGAACCCGTCAGGCGTAAAGATCCGATCCGGGCTTGGCTATTTCTTTCGATCGCTACTTATGTCCTCCTCCTGAACATGATTGAATCGATTTGGGTAAACATGGGTCCACTTTGGATATTATATGTCATCACTGTGGGCGAGGCCGTCCGATTTTCGCGTTCGGAGAATGCGAGCGCCGCATCGAGCCGCCCTTCGGCTCCGGCCCGGCACCGCGCCCGGTCGCTGCCTCACAGAACTCGTACGGTTGAGTGATCGCTAGAATGATAGGTAGCTAAGAAGATCAATGCCACTCGCTGGACTCAAACTCTGAGTCTGCCACAAGACTCGGCCGAGAGGGCACTACTTCCGCAGGACAAGATCTCGGTGCCGGCACCAGCCCCCCAAATCAGCGTTGTGGTACCGACGTACAATCGCCTTGGCAGATTGAAGAACGTGATCTCCGCCCTTGAGCAACAGCAGTTCTCGGGCAACGACTACGAGGTGATCGTCGTCTCCGACGGCTCCAGCGACGGCACGGAAGATTATTTGAACGGGCTGCGCTCTGAAAGGAACGTGCGCTGTTTCTCCCAAGCCAATAGAGGCCCTGCTGCCGCTCGCAACTTCGGTGTGGATAAGGCGATCGGTGAGTTCATCGTCTTCGTTGACGATGACGTCGTGGCGCACCCTCGGCTTCTGGCCGAGCACATGCGGTCCCATAGTGAGGCAGGGCGCGAGGTCGTCGTTGTCGGGCCGCTACTGTCGCCGGAAAACTTTGATATGGCTCCTTGGATTCGTTGGGAGCAAGAGATGCTGATGAAGCAGTACAGGGCTCTTCTGGCAGGAGTCTGGCAACCAACGGCTCGGCAGTTCTACACCGGCAATGCTTCGGTCAGGCGCTCTCACATACTCGCCGCTGGCGGCTTCGATGAAAGCTTTCGCCGAGCGGAAGATGTCGAGTTGGCCTACCGCCTAGCGGACCGAGGCCTCGGTTTCGTATTCAATTTGGAGGCCGTGGGCAGGCACTTTGCCGAGCGCAGCTTTCATTCCTGGCTCGAGATGGCAACAGCCTATGGGCGCAACGATGTCATCTTTGCTCGTGATCGAAACCAAAAATGGCTGCTGCCTGCGTTGGAGTCGGAGTTTCGCGAGCGTCACGTTCTGATCCGGTCATTGGTGTGCTCGTGCAGGGGGCGGCCGCGGGTAACGGCCGCGGCAAGGCGGGTCATGAAGCTCGCGGCGGACGCAGCCACGCTGATGAACGCCGAAAGGATTGAACAACGCGCCTATAGCGGCCTATTCAATCTTCAGTACTACAGCGGACTGCATGACGAGCTGGATGAAGCGCAATCGTTTTGCAGAAATAGCAGCGCCCATCAGACCGGTTGAAACCGGGTCTCTTGAAGGCGGAGCACAAGCGCCGCCTCATGGCTCGACATAGCGCCAAAGTCCTGCCCGCCAGTTCGCCGTAACGATAATATAGTGGGCGCCATCGAAGACGGTCGCGGACTGTGCCGCGCCCATCGCCATTTCCGGCGGTGTGGGCATGCGCGCCCAACCGGTTATGCCTGGAGCGGGAGCAGCCTGCATTTGTGGATCGACAGTGCAGCCAAGGCAAGCCCAGGCAAACATCGAGTAGACCTTTTTGGGCGTGCCGAACACGATGGCTTGGTGGGAAGCATTGCTGCCGACGTGCCTCCAGGTCCGACCAAAATCAGCGCTGCGCAGCACCCCCTGGCCGAGAGCCGAATATTTGCCCGGCATGTACACGACGCCGGACGTGTCCGGCTGATAGATCTGCATCTGACCGTGCGTATGCTCGTTGTGGTCGACGCGGGTCCACGTAGCGCCTGCGTCTGCTGTGCGCCAAGTTCCGGTCTTTCCGCCACTCTCCACCGCTGACCACAGCCACGTCTGCGCGGTCGTGGCGGCATCGCCGGTATTGATGAAGAAAACGAAGCTGGTGCCGCCGCTTTCCTGCATGCCGGGTGCCAGCCGCACTTCGGTCCAGTTGCGTCCGCCGTCGACGCTGCGAACGATCCGGTCCATCTGATGCTGACACATGATCAGGTGATTCGGATCATACGGATCGACCACAGGTGGGTAGAAGCCCTGGCGATCACCGGTGGGGGCAACCGTGTAGCTCCTCCAGCTCACGCCTCCATCCGTGGACTTCCAGAAACCTAATCCCGTACCGCGAATGCCCGCAGAGTAGAGTATCGGCGGCTGTCCGCTGGGTCCCCGAGCTATGGCCATCCCGCCCGCTCCGCTGGCGCCGGCACCGCCGGTTCCAACATTGATCGGTCCAGTCCACGTGAGGCCGTAATCGACCGACTTCCAGACACCCTGACAGTGGAATTGAGTATAGAGGTCCGAGGGTCGCGCCGGATCGGAGAGCATGGTAATCGACCCGAAGTTGTCGCAGTCGAGGTCGTTCCTAAGGTCGACATTGGCAGGAGTGACATTCGTCCATTTCCCGCGGCGCTGATCGGAGATCGCAGGTGAAACCACGAGAGCGATCAGCACCCCAGATAGAAGCGACGAAGCAACGAGACCTTTTCGCATCTGTAACCCTGGATGTTATCCTTGGAAGAGACAATTCCGATGCACAATGGGTAAATCCGGCCATCCTGTCCAGCAACCGCTCCACCCTTCAGGAAGTGCCAGCCGACGTGATTGTATCGTCGACGATCTTGGTCAGGCGCTCGACATAGAGATCGAGGTTCATCTCGCGCTCGATCAAGCGACGGCCATTGGCGCCCAAGCGCTCCGCTTCCTCCGGCTCAGCCAGTAATCGCGCGATCGCCGCGCGCAGCGCTGGTGCGTCGCCCGCGGGCACGTAACGTCCATTCTCACCTTCCTCGACAACATCAGTTTGACCGGGAACGTGAGAGCATATGACCGCTCTCGCCATGGCCATGGCTTCCAACATGGCGGTGACACCGGCTTGAAAGTTCACATCCTCCAATGGCATAACAATGAAGCGGCTGTCGGCGTAGAGCTGCCTCAACTCGTATTGCGTGAATTTACGCACAGTGACGTTGGCAGGGATGCTCTGGCCGGCCATGTCGCCCGTGCGCTTGGACCAGGGAGAGGCGGCGGCGATCACCACATGGACATCGAGCGCCTCGACGGCTTGCAAAAGTGTGACATAGTCCCGGCGCTCAAGGCCGACGGCGCATATTTGCGGCTGCTCAACGTGACGTGGTACGACCTGCCCCGGCGCAAAAAAATTCTGGTCGACCATGAAAGGTGTCCAGAGCACGCGGTCACCTCCCAGTCCCCAGCGTCGCTCAATGAACTTCTGTTGCCACGTACTGTAGGTGAGGAAGCGGTCAATGCAGGATTGCACACCCAGCCAATCGAGAAAGAAGGTTTTCTTCGGTTCTGAAATAATGTGGACGATCATCAGGTGGCGCGGGCGAAGGCCTGGCGTGAGCTTCAAGAAGGCCGCCAGGGGTAGGCCGATCTGCTCGCCGTCCGTAAAGATTGCCTGATAGCGCGCACGCACTCTCCAGCAGGCGTAGACGAGCACCAGATTGGGACCGCCGATCCTCTCGAGTATCGCGCCCATACGCCCAGTGGCCGCACGAGCCGCGGCGTAGTCTAGAATATCCGCGTCGAAGCCGCGGGCAAGTTCCAGATAGTCCGACCTGGGTCGCTGGCCGCGCGCGATCTGCTCGTGAATATCGGCTGCTATGATCCCCGAAACGGTCAGCAGTACGCGCTTGCTCATAGGATCATCTCGTGTGGCATGTGCGTATTATTCTGCGCCGAGCGCCTTCCGAAAGGCGAGGCGAGAACTCCGTGACGCTGCTCTACAGTCGCTGCACGAGGAGGAGAACAGAAATCGACCGGCATCGGCCTCTCGGGCGAAGCTGGCGAGCCGTGTGTGGCTAGGCGATTGCCGCTGTAATGAGCGTCGAGGTCGCCCAAGGATGCTTTGGACCACGCGGCCAAGGGAGTGATCGCACTGAATTCGCAACGCAGGCTACGACCACGCTCCGTAGGTCAGCGCATCAAAATCGCAATGATCAAAAATGGTTCGCAACGAAGTCGGTGGCGCTATGCCCCGCTTCTGAACCAACGACACCGCCGCGCGATGAATTACCGAAGCCCAGAGGGCCGGTGATCAGAGCGTCGGTGCGACGGCCGCCGAGCGGGGGGCTTACAGCAACATCCCTTGCGGTAATAGCGATCCTTGGGGCCGAACATATAAAACGGCACCGCGTAGTCCCAAGCAGGGCTACGGTAGCACCGCTCGCCCCGGACGCTCTCGTTGGCGCGATACCCGTATCCAACATATGCCTCAGCCGGTCCGCTCCCCACGAGGAGCACACCGAGAACAGCCAGCAGGGCAATGTATGAAGTTTTCACCGTCGACCTCCAGTTAAACAATACTATCCGGCTCGGGTGTTGGACATCCCTCAGAAGCTGGGCAAGTCGGTTTACGGTCACTTTTCTGACCCTGTGTGGTTTATGCATCGGAAGTGCTTAATGATCTCTTGAGCTGCTGCGCGGCAGCGCTTTTTCTCGGAAAAAAGAACAGGCCGCCCCACCTTGCCTATTCAGCGCCCCCTTTTGCAGCTCAACCGATCTGGAAGCTCCTAGTTCTAATGCGAATGCATCTTCGTGTGTGTGTAGGACTTTGTGGTTCTGCTTTATCTTCTGAGGGCTCTGATGGAGTCTCTTGTTACGAGGACATCGAGTGTTGTTCCAGCGACGTAGGATGTGATGGCTGTGGAGTGGGCGATGAACTTCTCGAGCTCGACGCTGTCGGCGTTGGCGACGTAGATGGCGTCCTTGTTACGCATGGGGAAGCGCTGGGCGAAGAAGAAGACCGAGGGATCCCTGAAGTTGGCCCTGTAGACGGTGGGGATGAACTTTGCGGCGGGCGGGAACTTGCCGGTGTCGACGCCCATGCGCTCGAGGGTCTCGCGCGGCTCCATGCGGTAGAGGAAGGCTTGCGGATTGGCGCGCCCGTCGACAAGGCCGCCGGCCTTGGCGAGGGCCTCGTTGAGGGAGAGCTGCTCCTGCTCGAAGGGGAAGAGACCGGTCACGCCGCTCGTCACGCCTCCGGCGCCGAGAGCGCCCGTGGCGACGAACTTCTGCTGCTCGCGATAGACGTAGATCGTATCGCCGGGCTGCACGTAGATGTTCTCGCGCGGGTCGTTCATCAGCGCAGGGAAATAGACCGTCGCGCGATGTCCGCGCCGCTGCAGGGTGATGAACATCTCGTAGCCGGGGATGCTGCTGCTGCCGGCGCGCGCCACGACATCGAGGATGCGTTCATTGGGGCGGATCTGCAGCCTGCTCGAGCCGTTCAAGCTGATGATCGTCGCCGACATGGCGGTCTGCTCGACGAGCGTGACGACCACCTGCGGCTCGACGGCCCGCACGGACAGCGCCTTCTCGACATCGACCTTGATCTGCTGCGGGGTCCGGCCGGCGGCCTGAACATCTCCCGCGTAGGGCACGGAGATCGTGCCGTTCCTGTTCACGGTCTGCGGCGGCAGCGAGACGAAGTTGCCGGGACGCACGCCGGCCTCGGGCGGGATGAAGAGCCCGCCGGCCGAGGATTCGAAGATCGTGACCTGGACCACGTCACCGACGCCGACGGTTATGGTCGGCGCAGGCCCGCGGCCGGTTCCGAAGCTTCGGAAGAACGAGCCCGGTCCGATATCGAGGAGACAGTCGATGACCTTGTCGGAGACGTCGACGAGGACATAGTCGTAGGCGACTTGCCTGCGTTCATTGTTGACGCTGGCCGTCGCCGCCCCGGTAATATCGTGGTGTGACGGCCCGTCGACGGGCAGGTTGGTGCAGCCCGCGATCAGCGCCGCCGACACTATGGCCAAATACTTTGACAGGGCACCCTCGCTGCCTTTTCGAGGGCCGCAAGGCGCGGCGACCCGAGAACCCCAAATGCGCTATATGCAACCTGCTTCCTGCTCGGGATTTTAAAGTGACTCGCCACATCGCCACATCGCCGAATGATGTCCGCGTGCAATTCGCCAGCGCAGTGCGTCATTAGCGCCACGCCGCCCTTGCGAACGTGTGCTGTGCGCGCACTACCGGTTTTGCCTTGTGGGTCCTATCGGGAGGGGACGGCGCTCGGGCGATGTGGAGAGGGAATGAGCGTGATTTAATTGATAAATCCGCGCTCGCCGCCAGCCTCGCGCGCCGCTGCCGGGCGAAGCCGGAGCGCTCCCGAGGGGCGTCCGGCAGGGAACGGAAGACGGGGACCGGAGACCCGCCACACAGCCCCCACCAGAAAGGAAGCCTGCAGAATGACGAGCAGGCCAAGGATCGCAAAACCGCCGGACACGGGTACCGATTCCATGGGCGCCGATTCGGGCGTGCGCCCCAGCAAGGGCAGGCAGGCCACGACCAGTCCCGAGGCCACAGCGAGGAGAAGCAGGCGGCAATGCGTGCCGAGGAAGAGGCCCACCACCGCGCAGATGACCATGGCCCACAGGATCATGCGGTCCTCGCCAAGACGCCCGGGAGTTTCCTCATCTCCGCTTCTCCAGTTCAGGCAGAAGAGATGCAGAACAGATTCTGGGACACTCTCACGATCATGCGCAAAACATGCGCTACAGTAGAATCTCTCTTGGGCTCAATATTATGGCCGTTCGTTTCTGTGTAATAAATAGAACGTCCTCTTTGAGCATTAGTTTCACTGGGCCTTGCACTCTTTCTGGGCAGCCCGCCGGGACCGCATCAGGCGCCGGCGCCAGGGCCCGCGTCACGGCGATTGCTCCTGCGGCTGCGCCCCGAACACCCTGACACAGAAGAGAATACCCAGAAGTAAACGTTCCCTTGAGCGCCATTGGAGCCGGGACGATAGCGCGCCAAGCTTGTGCGGGCATAACGTCCCCGCTGGCCGCCGGGTGGCATCCGGACAGCCCAGCAGCTCCAAATAGGCATGGCTTGAAAGGTCGGAGCTTGGCGGCCGGCGCGGGAAGCAGGCCCGCCGCCCCCGGCCAGGGGCGGAGCGCCCCCGGCCTAGAAGGCGTTCTTGTGAATGCAGCCTGCGACGATGGTGCGGGCAATGATCTTGATGTCGAGCCAGAGAGACCAGTTCTCGATGTACTCGAGATCGCATTCGATCCGCTTGCGCATCAGCTCGAGATCCTCGGTCGGCCCCCTGAACCCGTTCACCTGCGCAAGGCCGGTGATGCCCGGCTTCACGGCATGGCGATGCGTATAGCGCCGGAGGTACTTGCCGTAGTGCTCGTTGTGGCTGATGGCGTGCGGCCGCGGGCCGACGAGGGACATCTCGCCCTTGAGCACGTTGATGAGCTGGGGAAGCTCGTCGATGCTGGTGGCGCGCAGCACCCGGCCGACGCGCGTGACACGCCGGTCGCCGCGGCTTGCCTGCACGACCTTGTCATCCTCCGTCACGGTCATCGTGCGGAACTTGTAGACCTTGATGACGCGCTGGTTGAAGCCGTTGCGGCGCTGCTGGAAGAAAACCGGTCCCCGGCTGTCCAGCTTGATCGCGATGGCAGCAAAGACCATCAGCGGGAACAGCAGCACGAGGCCCACCGCCGCGCCGACATAATCCAGCGCCTGCTTGACGACGTAGCTCCATTCGCGCACCGGCTGCGGACGGCGCTTCACGTGCAGGACCGCCGCATCCCCGAGGTAAGCCACGCCGTGCACGGGCATCGAGAGCTCCGACATGTGCAGCCACACATCGACGGAGAGCGCGCTCAGCGGCTCGACGAGCAGGGCTCTCGTCGCCGGAAGATCATCCGAGACGGCGATGATAACCTCGTCGAACTCGTCCCTCTCGCCGGCCGAGATCAAGGCATTCACGGTACCCGCCGTCGCCTCGGGATCCTTGAGGTCGACGAACATCGTGCGCGTGACGACGACGCCCGGCGAGGCGCGCGGCAGATCCAGGAGATCTTCGAGACCTTCTTTCGCCGTGCCCGGCACCAGCACGACGGCACGCCTCGCGGTGGCGCCGCTCGCGGCAAGCCGCCTCTGGATCATGGCGGCGAGCGGCCGGCTGAGCGATATCGTCACGACGCTCAAGGCGAGCCACGTCAGCATCCAGCCGCGCGAGTAGTCCGCGGAGATCTTGAGCAGATAGCCGAGCGCGATCACGAGGAGGAAGGACAGGATGATCGAGAGAAGCAGCTTCCAGTAATAGGCGGGCCAGCGGGCAAGCGCCGTGACGTCGTACAGGCCCTGCACACGCATGACCTGATGCAGCACGATGCTCATCACGCAGCTGACCACGAGATAAGGCTCCAGCGGCGCGCTCGCGTCGAGCACGAGGTCGACATAGGCGATCCGCGCGATCACCGCCGCCATGATCACGCAGACCACGTCACTGATCATGACCACATCGATCAGCATCCGCGCGGGGATGGGGAACGGCACCATGCGAGCGGCGGACGCGGGCAGATTCTTGACCGCAACACCCTCGGCTGTGACTTTATCCTGCGGCATCCGTAATGCTCTCCCCGCACGTCTCAAAATGACTGCTCAAAACATCCACACTCAAAAGCCGCGCCAGCTTCGACACCAGGATGGGCGACAGGACCGGCGCCGGACCGGCAAAACCTCCAGGGTGCTGGCAGCTCCGGGCGTGGCCGCCATCACGGCGCCGAGCCGCCACCACAGCCGATCACGGGCAGGAGCCGAACGATGCGGAGGGGCGCCCGCGGGCGCAGAGGCCGATGCGACGCGCAGGCGCACGAAACGGCGACGGCGTCCCGCGCGCTCACGGCCCGCGCTGTCCCGGAATGGGAAAAGCCCGTCGCTTCGTCTGGCGTCGATGATAGGAAAACGGGCGATCCAACGCCCGCGCGCACGCACATGGGGCGCGCACACCGCCGGACCTGCACTACGCGCAACGATACCAAGCGCCGACCGACACACCGGACTTTGACCTAAAGTACGCAAATACAATCTTCTGCGCCGCACAATAGGTCAGCACGCAATACTTTGGCAAGGTATCGTTCACCCTTCCTTAGCTATCACCAAAAACAGTGGCAAAATTGCGTGAACCAGCACGGCCCACCACAAAACCGTCCGGCCAGAGGCAGGAAAAATGGTATTTACCTACGTTCGCTACATCTCTTCGTCCCAGCCTCCGAGGAGGCTAGTGTGGCGTTCGCGCAGGCCACTTCGTACGGTGCAGAAGTTGGGTGGGTCGGGCCGGTGTCCTCGGATCTCTTCGTTGAAAACCTGCGTGTGAGCACCCTCCCGCTTGCGGAGACGGCCGTGCGCATCTGCGAGGCGGCTGGGTCCGCTGCCGCGCAAACGGTTTTCACCCTCAATCTCGATCACGTGGTGAAAATGCGGAGCGACCCAGCCTTCCGTGCGGCCTACGCGCGTGCGGGGCTGATAACAGCGGATGGCTTTCCGGTCGTGTGGGCCGGTAGCCTGCAGGGCATACACTTCGATCGTGTCGCCGGCTCGGACCTTATCGCGCCGATTTGCGCCGAGGCCGCGCGGTCCGGCAAGTCGATCTATCTCTTCGGATCCAGCCCCGACGTGCTTTTCCGAGCGTCGCAGATCCTCCACGAGCGCAATCCGGGCTTGATTATCGCTGGCGTTCTGGCGCCGCCACAGGGTTTCTCACCGGCGTCCGAGGAAGCGCGCCGTTGCCTCAAGACGATTGCGGAATCGGGCGCAGATCTCTGCTTTGTCGCGCTTGGCGCGCCGAAGCAGGAATTGTTTGCCGACTACGGCAAGCAGTCGCTGCCGAACGTGTCCTTCGTGTGCATCGGCGCGGGGCTGGATTTTATCACAGGCTCCCAGGTGCGAGCCCCGTATTGGATGCAACGATCCGGCGTGGAATGGCTGTGGCGCGCAGCCGGAAACCCGCGCCGGCTGCTCGTCGAAGAACAGCGGATCCATGCCGAGCAGCGC